>JBEKXK010000052.1:0-24288 GCA_049512055.1 Syntrophales bacterium
TTCATGTCCGCGGTGGATTGCGTCACAGGCCTTCCTGATTTTATCTATCTCGCAGGTATCCTTCGTTTTGCGTTGCTCCTGCGTCAATGCCGAGACATTCACGAAATCACAATCCGCAAATGCCTTCCTCATTTCGCCGAAGTGTTCGGCGGTGACAATATCCAGCTCGGTGGCGATCTTTTTCTTTCCCTCTCTTTGTTGCGCAAATACCTCTTTGAAAATGTTCCCCAGCCGTCGCTCTTCCCTGATTTTGTGCGGATCGATGGCAGCATCCCGGCGGGCAAAATCGATGCCGCTTCTGACGAACAGAAAATAATCGTCGGGCAGAATGACCAGGTAGGATGGCTGGGCCGTGCCGGTATAATAGAGAATATCGCGGGAATAAAGTAGTAGCGCACCGTTCAGTTGCTGTTGTTTGATCCTGTCCTGCAAAACATTGATCCGGGCTTCATGATTCATGGTTCAACCCCCCGTTCCTTCTGTAATGCGCAGGACTGATCTAAGAAAATATGAAATGCGACGGTAATTGACGCCACCGCTGGATGTCAAGCTTTACTTCATGTCGAAACAGACCTCGCGATTTGTCGTCATCCATGTATCTCCACTGAATATTACGCGCCACCTTACTGACAAATTTGCACCTGAGATCTTTTGCTGCTTCTATCATTATCCCTCCTTTTATTTTGATCCCGAAAGGACTATCGCATAGTCTTGCTCAAAAAAGAAATTCTAGGCCGCGACCTTCGTTATTAGGTGTTTATTTTGGGATGAAACGTAGCATGCCTTCAGTAAAATCTGATTTAACGCTTACAAGGAAGCCATCATTTATTTCTGAACCCGCAATGCACAAGGACTGTGCACGCACTCGTTATGGCGTTGAACCGGCATAAAGGAGGTGGAATTTTACGCCATGCAATCGTTATTTATAGGGCCACACAAAACACCAGACTCCTGTCTGGCGTTTCATTCATTTATCAGAGAGAACGAAAAGGCAATCTCTGGCTACACCCGGAATTCGGCGGCACTAGCTTTACGCTATGCGACGTTAGAGCAAGTTTCTTACGTCTTCGGGGTATTCCGGCCTCTCAGACATAAAGATTAATTCAGGATCAACAAATTCTCTGAGTACAAATAATTCTCTGTAAGTCGGATAACGCGTTTCTCCTTTCACCCTGGAAATGTTGAGACCGAAATTACAATTATTTGCGATTTTTTCAACGGTCACACCGGGATGATAGGACTCCAAGTACATAATGCCCTTTTCATCAAACCTGAATATGCCCATGTTCGTAACAACGGCCTCAGGTCCACAATCTGCAAAGGGGCTATTTTTTAAAGCTTCTCTCTTGGGCTTCCATTCTCTTTTTTTCCAATCCCAGCACCACCAGCCTGGCGTAGTTGTGTATTCATTTCTTTCGACGAATCTTCTCTTTTCCTGAAGCATAATGAAGACGGTCCTTTTTGCCATGGTCCCAATGTCTGAGTTGCCGCCGCTCCCCGTTAGGCGATTATCTGGTTTGAAATAATTATCACCAATACAGGTGACGTTGACCCCCCCGAATTGATCGATGGCTGCTCCTCCGAGGAACCCAAGCGATACGTAACCCCGCTGAAGATAATAAGCGAAAGTATCTACTAATCCTCCCAGGGTGGATGCCATATAACTCGCTCTGCCATCGCAAACACTCATGGGGGTATGCATGGTCTTTCCGTCACATATTCCAGCTTCATAAATCAGAGCCGCATGGGGGGCATGAAGCAGGTTTGCTGTCATGATGCCGACCATAGGGAGACCTGTGCCGGCAAAAACGATATCGCTGTCCTTGACCTCATGTGAGCATGCAATGGCCATTAACTCGGGCAAAGCGAATTCGCCGATCTTTGCTGGTTCATCCGGAATTATTTCCAATATGGCGACTAGTTCTTCAATAGATTTACTTGACATTTTTTCCCCCTTAAAAAGTTAAAAACCGCTTTTCATCACGGATAAGGGCATTCTCATCATCGGTGAAGGTTTCTTGCCCCTTACCAGCTTTTGGCTATAACCCAGCACACTGTCCGCTTTAAGATCGAGTAATCTTTTCGTGCCCACCTTGTCTAAAAAAGCATCCCAGGACGCCGGTTCAAATACCCATTCATTTAACCATTGTTTTAGATCCTGCGAGTTTCGCGAGGCCTGATCCATGGCCCGAATGAACTGTGCGTCGTAGTCATAAAAATAAGGCGTACCACTCGGGTAGGCCCCGTAAGGAATCTGTACAATACAATCTACGACAAAATAGGGGATCTGATTGGATTCCGGCAGGCGCCGCAACTCGGCCTCTGAAATGATTTCCTCACAAGTGAGAACCACCTTGTCACTTGCAAAGGCCATTTCTTTGTCCAGCGTACTGATTCCTCTCCATCTTGCTGTCCCTTTTTCACCGGCTTGGGACACATGAATGACGGCAAGCTCCGGTCTGATGGCCGGCAGAAGATAGACGGTGCCTTCTTTGAAAAATGGGTCCTCGATGGGGACGAACTTTTTATCAGCTATCCTAGGGTTTTTACCATTACGAAGACCGGCCTTCCCTAGAGCATCATAATCGGGGTTATAGAGGTCGGAACCGGGGGGTGCAAAATATGGCATGAAGGGGCTGCCTACCGCACCCGCCAGGAATCGTAAAGCCATGGCTCCGTGCGCGTATTCTTCCAGGATCAACTTCCCTTGCTTATATCGATTGCCCGACTGAATGTCGAGCTTTCCCGCCATCTCGCCCCACCCGGTCCAACTCGATTCATGAATAGCCATCACGTCAGCTGCATTCAGCATCCATGATGTCAGACAACCATGGGGATCAATATTATGGATATCTTTAAAATTCTGTCTTATGGTTTCCCAAACCCAGGCAACGGGATTCCGGTTCATTGCCGTGAATCCACCTGTGCACATCATAATGCCATCGTGCATGTACTTTTTGACGGCCTCTTCCAACGATAAAATCTCGACCTTTTTGGCTTTCATATGTCGTCCGTTCATGGTTATTCCTCTCCTAAAACGTTTTTAGTGAGTCTTTTCAAAGATGTAGGCCTTCGTTTCTAAATCTGTCTCTTTGAGGACTAATTTAGATGCGTCGCTTCAGATGATATGTATTCGACGATCTTCTTCAGAGGTGTCCCGGGACCAAAAACTTCGGCGATGCCTGCCTTTTTCAGCACTGGAATGTCTTCGGGAGCTACGGTTCCGCCGAAGATTACCTTGATGTCGCCGCAATTCTCCTCTCGCAGCAGTTTGATGACCTTGGGAGCAAGCTCGAGGTGATTCCCGGATAGAGAACTCAGGCCGATGAAATCGACATCTTCCTGCATTGCCGTCTTTACAATGTTCGACGGCATCTGGTTACCGACATAAATCACTTCTATTCCTGCATCGCGAAGAGCGCGTGCCACGACGATGCTTCCCCGCCAGTGGGCATCCATACCCAGACGGGCCATCAGTATTCGACATTTTCGCATTTCTTACTCTCCTTTCAAGTTTGATTCTGAAATTAAAAGAGATGTTAAATTTTGTTTATGATATAAGTGGCCTCATTGTCATTCGTTATTTCTATATTCATAAATTAATTTCGGGTAGATTATAATTCTTGGATATTTCGCATATTCATGAAAAACAAACCCTGGATACCCCGTGCGGAAGCACGGGGAGGAAAGGGTTTCCGTTCTTTAGGAATTGGGTAATCATAAGCATGAAGAAAAGACTCCCAAGCAGTTAGATTTTGAGTTTTAATGCCCCGTGCGGAAGCACGGGGTTCTTTACTCTCAAGAACATAAGCTTCAACTAAACCTGCTCCAAAAACGCGACCATCAGAAATAAAAATATCACCAATAGTGATACCTCCTCCGGGGGCAAGTCAGGGGTTCACTCCAAAAATACATAAAAAACATTCCCAATTAATACCCCTTCTGGACTTATCCAAAAATGAAGAAAAGGCATTTATTCACAAATTTCCTCCTCACAAACGTTATCATTCACCCCCTTTTCCCAGAATCAAAATCCCTCTTCATGGCCAGGATCATCTTAAACGGAGGTAAAGGAGACTTAAATCCCCTTTACATCCACTCTCATTAATGTTCGTCATGAACGTAGAAAGGCCACTTGTGGAAGAACCACTCGTTAAATATAACAGGGATGATCCACCAGAAATTCCAGATGAGGGATTCACCATGGATAAATCTTTCCGCCAAATCGCCGTGCATGTGATGATTGCCCAGTCCCCAGTAACCGAAATTGAGGTGGTAGAAACACACGTACACAGCTGCTGATAAAATAAGCACACCCACTGTTCTGAACCAGAATCCTCCCCAGGAATCCTTATCCTTCTGCGGGCACATATCATCGAAATAATGGTGCCACATGAGGAACGGAGTCAGGGTCATACCGGCAATCTCGGCGGCGTGGTACCACAGGAAGCGCGTGGGATTCCCCTTATCTCCCGCGGGGAGATGCTTAACAATATCATCCATATTCGCCCATAGCGGGGTCAACATCACACAAATCTTGGCAAGGATATACGCAAGGATAACGATGAGGCAAGAAGAGATAAGACCTTTCCAGGGCTGGGGAAGTTTAATCAGCGTCCAGGGTTTCATGCGCCAGATGTTGGCCGTTATGAAGAGGATGATGATCGCCCACTCCCACCAGCCGAAAACCCAGTGCAAGTGTGGGGTGCCGTCTATACCGCCCCACCAGGGAGTATTGAATCCATAGGCGTTACCGAACATCTTATCGAAGACCAAACCAAAGAAGGGAACGATAAAAACGACGTACAAGAAAACGGTGAGCATTGTGCCATAGCCGATCTCAGCGACACCGGCTGCCGGCTGCTTCAGGTTGCTGGGACGGATTGGCCATTTAGCGAAAAGGATTGTAATAAAGGCATACGAGAAGAATCCAATCAACACAAATCCTACGTTTGCACTCTGCGCAAAGTGTGCACCTTTCATCGCTTCGAAAGTAAGTGTTTTACCGCATCCTTCGGGCATAACCGTTGCCCCTGCCGCCGCCAGTGCATTAAGATTGGATTGACTCAAAAAATTGAACCCCAGACCTAAAACCCGTTCAAAAATGACTTCGATAAAAAACCACACACCAATCAGGTTCGCAATGGTCATCACAACCCCTCTGACAGGTGGCGACAATTTCTGAAACGGCCAGTCCTCCAAAAACATGTGCTGCCATAAACCCACCAGAATCATCCAGGCGAGTATCAGAACAAACGGATAAGGAAATAAGCCCATGGGTCCACGGGGATCGCTGAAAAGATACCACGTAATCCAAGCGATCACAAAAAATACTATGGTAGAAACAATGCCTGTCATAGGTTGCCCCCAACGGGGTCGTAATTCTCCTGCCATAATGTCATCTTCCTTTCATGTCATGTTTATCTAAAATTATATGCTCTTAGTCTATTGTAGGACATTCTTTTCCACTATTTTTTTTGCATATAGAAGTTATACCAAAAAGACACTCGACTCCTTCGTCTATCAAAGCTTGTCCTATGGTCCTTCCACCATATGTAACTTCTTGCATTTCATTTCTCACTTTCTATGTTAATGAATCTTAAATAACAAAAGTATTTTATTGTCGGAACGCAAAACAAATTATTGCTAATACTCCTAAACCGCAGGGACCTGGATTTGCAAAAGAATGCTCTTGTACCATGTAAGACTTCCCTTTCGTTTGTTTTAGTAGATTTTCAGGATTTAAATTAAACGAAAATATCTTTATAATCTGCCGTCTCCTTTACGTCTACTCACCTTAAAACAGGGGAGGATTCCAAACCCCGTAGACTTTTCTCAAGGCTTGTGATATTTCTCCCTCTGTAACATAAACTTTTACTCCCTCCACGAGCAGTTCCATAAGGTTTCGTCCCTCTTCACATCCGCGGGTAACCGCATCCAACGTTTTCTGCACCTGCAGGGAATCTCTCTTTCTTCTGATCCTTTTGAGTTTAGCTTCCTGTATCTTAAGCGTCTTCGGCAAGCGAAAGAGCTTGATCGGAAGTTTTTCATTCTCTATCTGAAAACAATTTACACCGACGATGGGCATTTCTCCGGACTCGACTCTCGATTGATATTGAAAAGCGGCCGCTGATATTTCATCGTGAATCCACCCTTTCTCTACGGATTTGACAATACCTCCCATCGAATCAATGTCAGCCAGAATGCTGGCTATACTTTCTTCCATTTGACGGGTCAAAGATTCCAGGAAATAGGAGCCTCCTAAGGGATCCACCACATTGGTCACACCGGTCTCAGACTGCAGGATCTGCTGGGTCCTCAAAGCCGTGAGAGAGGACAGCTCTGTCGGCACGCACAGTGCTTCATCATAGGCGTCGACATGGACGGACTGTGCTCCACCCAAAACCGCCGCAAGGGCATGATAAGAGGCGCGGGCAATGTTGTTCAAGGGCTGCTGGGCTGTCAGCGCCACTCCAGCTGTTTGGACGTGAAACCTGAACATCAGGGAGCGGGGATCTTTCGGGGAGAAACGTTCCTTCATGATTTTGCAGTAGATGCGCCGTGCAGCACGATACTTAGCGATTTCCTCAAAGAAGTCGTTGTGGGCGGAGAGGAAAAAACTCAACCGTGGCGCAAATACGTCAATATCGTGCCCCCGTCTAATCAACTCCTCCGAGCAAGCAACGGCGTTGGCAATCATAAAGGCGATTTCCTGAGGGGCCGTGCATCCTGCCTCGCGGTAGTTGTATCCCGAGAAGCTTATAGGATTCCATCGCGGTACGTATTTCGTGCAGAATTCAATGGCGTCGCAACTCAGCCTGAAGGACACCTTCGGGGGCGTAACGCCGGGAGCGATGGTGATAGCTGTTTCCATCAGAAAATCATTCTGACTTGTTCCCGCCAGTTTGTTCAGTGGCACCCCTCTGTTCTGGGCATTTGCAAAATACATCGATTGGATCGATATGTTGCAGATGGGTTGGCATGTTACGAGAGAAACGCTGACTTCATCAATGGGAATGCCCTCGAAAAGTATGCGCATATCTTCAATGGAATCGATTGAGACGCCTCCACGCCCTACATCAGCATAAACATCGGGGTCATCACTGTTGTAGCCCCGCAAAGTCGGGTAATCGAAAACACCGTTTATCCCTGTTGCACCCTGTTGAAGGAGGAACTTATACCGTTTATTCGTTTCTTCCGGCGGCCCGAAACCGGCCAATTGCCGGTGTGTCCAAGTACGGCCTCTGTACATTGTGGGATGGACCCCTCGAACATACGGATCTCCTCCCGGGAAACCGAGATCACGAATGTAATCCAAGTCGTACAGATCTTTCGGTGTATAAAGGGGCTTCACTTCAAAACCTGATAAGGTCTCAAATTTCTTCTTGAGCTCCTTATGGCAGGAATAAACTTCGTCGATCCACGCCGTACCAGCTTTCCCGATTTTTTCCACTTCATCGTTATTAAATAGAGCGGTAGTCACCTTACTGTCCTCCTTTGCATATTGGGTTTTACGCCAACGACAGATTGCACAGAGAATGCCAATAAGATGCTTTTGCGGTGAAACTCAAAAACGTTTTTTATATTAATTAGTTAGAATAATATCCGAGATAATAAACCAAGACCATGGAGAGGAAAATGTGAAGAGATTCCACGAATACAGAATTCACATAGATGATCATGCTGATCTCAAATGAGCATTTAAGTAAGAGAATCCCAATTATTAAAGGCTAATAAATAAATGTGGAAAAAGATCACAGGCAAGGTGAAAATATTTCACAATTGAGGTAATATGACGAAAGTTTATGAAAGATCCATTTTCTTCATTAAATACCGTAAAGAAAAACGATCTAGGTTCAGGAGCCTAGCTGCCTTTGATTTGTTTCCTCCTGCCTTGAGAAGAGTTTTCTTTACGAGTTGCTTTTTGACTGTAAACGTGAATTTATTGATATCCAGCCCGTTTTCGGGGATCTCAAAATCCACAATCGGGGTAAAGTGCGGGTTTACACCCCTCTCCTCCAAGACTTCGCGGGGCAGGTGCTTGCTCATGATCAAACCAGGATTATCGATAATCACGATTCTCTCCATTGTGTTTCTCAGTTCCCTCACGTTTCCCGGCCACGAATAACTCATCATAATGCGAACAGCCTCTTCGTCTATTCCCTTCACGATTTTTCTGTAGCTTTGATTGAACTCATCAATAAAATATTTTGCGAGAAGACTGATGTCTTCCCTGCGCTCTCGCAGAGGGGGAAGGTAAATATTGATGACGTTTAACCTATAAAAAAGATCCTCTCTAAATTTATTTTGACGAATATCCTCGCGAAGATTGTGATTCGTTACGGCGACAATCCGGGCATTGACTTGAATCGTCTGATGCCCGCCTAACCTTCTCAGTTTTCTTTCCTGCAGCACATTTAAAATCTTCGACTGCATGGCAACATCCATGTCACCGATCTCATCGAGAAATAACGTACCGCCGTTCGCCTGCTCAATAAGACCTCTTTTCGTTTTTTTCGCATCGGTGAATGCTCCCTGCTCATAGCCGAACAGCTCGCTCTCCAATAGCGTATAAGGTATCGATGAGCAATTGATCTCGACAAAAGGCCCTTCTGACCTTGAACTGTTATAGTGAATAGCCTTTGCAGCCAGTTCTTTTCCTGTTCCGCTTTCGCCTTGGATAAGTACGGTTGGCGAATCGATCTCGGCAACTTTCTTGATCATGCCTAGCGTCTTCAGAATAGCCTTACTCTTGCCGATAATTTTAGCAGTCTCATACAGCGACCTGGTTCTATCCCTAAAATCCTCCACCTCTCTTTTTAATTTATGGGTTTCCAGTGCAAGTTTTATTATGGTTGAGATGTGTTTAGTTTTGAAGGGCTTGCTGATGTAGTCAAAGGCACCAAGTTTCATTGCGGTGACAGCATTTTCGATTGTACCGTATCCTGTCATCATGATGACGATGACGTCACTATTCACCGTTTTCATCTTCTCAAGGACATCAATGCCGTTGGCGTCCGGAAGTCTGACATCCAGCAATACAAGATCGATATTTTCTTTTTCAAAAAAAGAGAGACCTTCTTTACCGGTTTCAGCAGTAAGAACTCTGTAACCTTCATTACTAAGTGCTGATCTTAATGAACTCCTTATGAGGCTCTGGTCATCAACAATGAGAACGCTGTTCAAAACCATTCACCCCCATTACAAAATACACAAATCCTCAGAAGATATCTTTCGGCAATCCTGTGGTAGCAAGATTGTAAACTTTGCACCCTTTCCTTCCTCAGAATCAACCCGTATCAATCCATTATGTTCCTTTATGATACTGTGAGTAATGGAGAGTCCCAGGCCGGTTCCATCACTGTGAGTGGTGAAGAATGGGTCGAAAATCCGATCTTTATATGCAGTGTATATACCTGTCCCGGTATCGCTGACGGTAATCATGATGTATTGACCTTTGACAGGTGCATTCTCCTGGCGATAAACGTTCGTTTCAACAGTAAGACGCCCGCCTTCCGGCATTGCCTGAATTGCGTTTATAACGACGTTTAGAATTCCTTGCCTTATTCTTTCTCGATCCACATAAGCGATAGGCAGCTTATCACAAAATTTGCCGGTCAGTTCAATATTCTGTTTATTGCACTGTTTGCTAATCAGGGAAGAAATACTTTTCAAGATATCATTAATCTCGACGGGCTCATAATTAAGTTGCCTAGGCTTTGCAAAGACGAGAAGATCAGCGATTAACTTTTCCAGCCTTTCAATTTCGTCGTTGGCCTGATTTATCAAGTCGCAGTCAACTTTAGATAGCCGCTTCTTACTCCGGAGCATGTCCAGTACCACACCGATTCCGGTGAGAGGATTCCTGATTTCATGTGCCACACCGGCCGCAAGTTCTCCCAATGAGATCAACCGAGTCATTCTCTGCAAATACTCATCCCTTCTGCGTTCATTCGTTATGTCCCGAATAAGAAACATGAAACCGACAAGATCACCTTCCTCATTCATGATTTGGGAGGTGCTTATGCTAAGTATGATGTCCTGATTATTGCTCCTCGTAAGGGTATATTCCCACCCTTTAATATTTATATGCTGTTTGAGGGTTTTGCTTATTCTTTCATTCCATTCAGCAGATTCGAAAATATCCCCAATAAATTTATTCATTGCATCCGGCCTGTTTATATCGAACATTTTTTCTACTGCCGGATTTACTGAGGTTATCCGGCCGATAACATCCACTGTCAGGATTCCATCAACAGAACTCTTTAAAACATTTTCGGAAAATTTTTTCTCATTCAACAATGCTTCTACAAGTCTCGAATTTTCAATAATGATACTCGCGTAATTGGCGAGAATTGAAAGTGATTCGAGTTCCTTTTCGTTGATTTCAGGTTCATCGCGTTTCTTGTCCACACCCAAAATACCTATAATATCACCCTTAATTTTCAATGGTACATACAGCGTGCAGCCACGCCCCATTCTGTTAGTAACTCTCTTGTCCAGTTCCGTCACAACCGGATCGGAGTAAAAGTTCTTCACGAGAATGGGTTTACCCAAAAGGATTACCTTAGTTTCGATACAGTCGTGCTTAGTCATATCAAACGGTCTTTGCATTACGAATTTCTCTTTTTCAGGAGAAAATCCTGTAATGTATTTACACTCAAGTTTTTTGTTTTCCTTGTTTACAAGATAGACGGAGCATCTGTTGAAATAAAGGTCATTCTTGACGGTTTCCATAATGACCTTTAGGACCCTGTCAACTGAAGAGGGTTCAGTCAAAAGCGTGCTTATTCTATGGACATGGGAGAGAATATGATCGGTTATTTCGTAATTCATAAGAAAATTTATTTTAAAGGCATCTTAGGTCTCTTAATAAACTTATAAGCATTCTATCGAGTCAAATAAGCCGGTCTCTCCGATGCTATGTTGAGGTCTGTTTTCTCTGCTTCACCACATAGCCCGGTGGCAATAGATTTTAACCATCTGTCTGTTGGCCCCAAAACCTTCACATAACTTGTTACAAATATCATTATTATCCGGATAATAACATCATTGATAGCTGATTGAAGTCAAGCGCTATCATCGAAGTTAACATTTTACTGGCTTCAGGAAGTTGTCAATGAATCATAAGTCACTATAGTTCACGGCAAGTACGATTAGGATGCCCATGAACGTGAAGCACATCAATACCACAATACCAACAAGGCCATTGCCATAAAATTTGTTCAGGCAAATGGCATTGCTTATTAAAACTGCTCCGAGAGCTATGTTTATTAAGAATTTCATTTATCAGTCTTCAACATCGACGCTTGCACACGTTTTATCTCTTCCATAAGTTCCTGCTTGCTGATGATACCTTTCCTATCCAAGAGATTGATGATGGCTTCAGATGTAATCACCTCGTTCAAAAGCATCTCCTTAAAACTCACAAGTTCTTTGGGATCAAGTTTCTCGGCCATTGATTTTCCCCCTTATGAACCACGGTTTACTACCGACCTCAGCTTATCAGCACTCTTGAATGTGACCACCCTTCTTGCATCAATGATCATCTTTTCTCCTGTTTGAGGATTCCGGCCCAGTCTGGATCGTTTCTCTTTCACTGACCACTTACCGAATCCTGAGATCATGAAGTCGTTACCCTTGGCAAGTTCATCCTTGATAATATCAAAGAAGCTCTCCACCAGATCGATGCATTCTTTCTTGGGAATGTCCAATTCATTATAGATCATGTCAACAAGGTCGATTTTAGTCAGCGCCATTTCTATTTCCCCTCGTATTTCTCTGAATGTTCCTTATGCTTGTGCCAGTTGTCCAAGTACTCTTTTGCCAGTTCCTTAGATTTGATGACCAATAAATTCTCCGCATTCTTTTCTTCTGCTGCTTTCGTGAAGTTGAAAGAACCGGTTATTAACGTTTCCTTGTCAATGATCATGATCTTGTTATGAGCTATGGCGTGTTTATCATCTATGAAAGTTGGAATGCCGGCATTAGATATGAAGGTGGCTGATGTATACCTCTCTGACTTCTGGCTCTTGTCGAGAATGACTTGAACCTTAACGCCTCTCTTGAAAGCATTTGTCAAAGCCTTGGCTATAGGAGCTGATGTAAATGAATATGCCTGGACCAGGATCTCTGATTTGGCAGCATTGATCTGCTCGACAATATTTTCTGTGCACCCTCCATTGGGAGAAAAACAGACCTTCGTAATGTCAGCTTGGAAAGCGAATGCAGTGACAGTAACAAAACTCAAAATAAGGAAAGACAGAACTGCGGTGTTGATTCTTTTCATGGGTTTCTCCCTTAATATGAAGAGAGTATGAATTGTGACGATGAAAAACTAAAGTGGATACTTGCGGTAATATACAAGATTTCTCAGAATATGTCGAAGAAATCCGGGATATATTTAAGAGAAGGTAATACTCTTAAAAATACCGAATTTTTACCATAGTAATTGAGTACACCTACAAATGTTGTTCAGAGCTATGATACGCCCGACGATGATTACCGAAAGAAAGTGAGGAAGTATTATTTCGATAGTTGCAGAATTTTATACGCACCTCTTCCAACAAGTGCGAAAACGATTGCTCCAACGGTCAGGTCAGGTAGCTTGGAGTCTGTCAGATACACAATTACGCCTGCTACGATAACGCCAAGGTTGACAATAACGTCAGTGGACGTGAAAATCATGCTCGCTTTCATATGGGCTTCTTGGCTCTCAGACTTTTGTAGCAGATATAGGCAAATCGCATTACCTGCAAGAGCGATAATGGAGATGATAATCATTACGTGAAAATCAGGAGTCTCTCCATGCCCCACAAAACGCCTGATAACCTCTGCAAATCCCAAGATGGCAAGAGCCAGTTGAAAATAACCTGCTGCTTTGGCAATAGTCTTCTTCCGTGAGACCGTTCCCCCAACGGCATAGAGCGAAAGTCCATACACTATGCTGTCCGCCAGCATATCCAGACTGTCAGCAACAAGCCCCATAGAATCAGCGATGAAGCCTGTGAGCATCTCAAGGAGAAAGAAGAAGAAGTTGATGGCGAGAACTTGCCATAGAATCCGTCTTTCTTGACGGTGGCTGTCATTTATATTCTTCATTTTATCGGGTAAGCGATACGACCGGTCTGAACTGCCTTCTAATCTAACAGGTCTTTTTTCATACGCTCAAATTCTTCTTTTGTGAGCTCACCCTTGGCATAACGCTTTTTCAAAATATCAAAGGCGGTCTCCGATTCTTTGCCCGGGTATCTGTCCCACCATGGCGGTCTGCATCCTCCACGGACAAAGATGAAATATAGGACAATTACCATGACGACTATAAATAGGAACGGCATTACCATAGGGAACATCCACCATCCTCCCCACCAAAAATGTTCTGTTGGATACATTGACGCCTCCTTCCGAAATGATTACGCAGAAGATACATTTGAAGATTTCGATATAATTTTTAAGAAAGTAAAATGTTATGAGACGAGAAAGAAAATTTATCATAATATAAAAAAGAAATTTAAGTTTCAAATTTGCTAAACTGGCTATTGACTTAATATGTGGTACATCTTCCTTGGGCAGGTCAGTGAGAAACCGGAGGCAAAAAGATGGCTGCTTATGTGATCGGGCATATTACCGTCAAAAATCCTAAAAAATGGAAGGAATACCGATTATTTTTAAGACAATTGACGATATATTAAAAATATTCGCTGATATTCATGAAAAGTAATGGGTAAGTGTTGTACAGTCGACTGTGGGTTTTGCATTGAGTTCGTTGATATTTATTGAAAGAGACATTCACCCCCAATTCGTTCATGTAACACCTTTCATTCGGTAATCAGCAAGCCGGAATAAACCAAATTCGAATGGTGATGAAAATTGCTAACACCTTATCCTCAACCTTCCATTTGGAATTGAAGTGAGGATTATCAGTTATAGTCATTAGCTTTTACTCTTACGTTACATTGCCGTGCAGGGCGCTGAGAACGTCACTTATTAGTGTTAGATCAGGTCTCATAAACAAAAGCCAAAATGCGTAAATTCTTTTCAGTAGTTATCAGGGAGTCTATCCTTTCCTCTATTAGCAAGCGTCGCTGAGACACTTCCCATGCTCTCCAAGCGTCAAGGGTAGCCCATGTGCTAATAACTATAAAAAGTGAAGGATTATCTAATTCACAAAGTGTCTCGCCGGAGATGTATCCGTATTGACTCATTGCTGCCATCCTTAATTCTTTCAACAAGTCCCTGAGTTGCGCTTCTTTACCGGGCTTGCAATATCTTTCAATCACTACTCTTATCATATATTCATATTCCCACTCTGTTCAAATTCAGAGAAAGCAACATGGATAAATCCTAAAGATAAGACAGCTTTGCAAAAGCACTGGGCTGTCTTAATTAACGGCTGTGACTGGGTTTATTACTTAACCAGAAGAACGGGACACTTGGCTTCCCTCAAAACCTTATCTGCGACACTGCCAAGATGCTTGATCAAACCTTTTTTCCCATGCGAAGCGATTACAATCAGGTCAATACCCTTGTCCTTTTGCTCCTTCAAAATTGTCTCATAGGTATAGCCCTTTTTTACGTCAGAGATAATCTGCAGATCCTTTGATTCAGAGAGCATCTTCACTTCCTTTTTCAGTTTTTCCTCGGCAAACGCCATACTTTGCTTTTCGACCTGATCCACGACAGCAGCGTCCAGGCAATAATCAACGGCGCACTGCACTATCTCATCTACCACATGCAAAAGATATATCTTCGAATTATGTTCTGACGCTATATCCACAGCCTGCTTCAATGCCCTGTCGGAATACTCGGAAAAATCTGTTGGAACAAGAATCTTTTTCGGTGCAAACATTTTTAGATCCTCCATACGGTTAAACTAACATTTAAATCATTATAAACCCTATTCAACTTTAACATTTACTTCGTTACTCTTGGATTTCTCGCTCTTGCGTAAGTATGGTTGCTTAATTTCCTGGTAATTCCTCGACTAAATCTTACCCAACAATCACCTCGTAAAACTGAGGAGTCGGATGACCGTCAAGTAACGGTCCAACCCGCTTGCCTGCTTCATCATGGTCAGGGCTGGTATGCATAGCCATAAAGGTCTCATAACTCTCGTGTTCTACAACAGCAGCGTAGGAACCGCCTTTCAATGGTTTCAAAAGCCGCCGATTGATAAAGCCTTTATGCTTTGCAAACTTTTTATTTGACCAGGAAAACCATTCCTGAAACTCGGTATCCTTTCCTGCCTTGATCGGTGGAAAATTGATAATAGCCACAAACATAATACACACCTCCTTTTACTTTTCTCCTTTTTTTCGAAGTTTTCAATCAAGATAAATTTCCTTCAATTCATGGAGAAGCTTGTGAAATTCTTCGTGGACACCCACCCCGATTTTCTTGCGCTCCAAATCCTCAAAACCTGCCACCAATTCCATCTGCTTTTTCTTTCCGAGAAGTCCATCGAACATGGGGAAAAGGACATTGTCCTCCTTCTGGATATGCTGGGTCATAAGGGCCATGCACTTTTGGGCATTGGCTGCATATTCTACCCGGGTGAGTCCCTCAAACTTCTTCATCTGGGTGAGCTCTTGGCCCATGGCCCGCACATAGCCTCGGCCCTGACTGTGCTCCCTCAGCAAGAACCCGATGAGCTTTTGCTCCATTGGGATAATGGCCGGAAATAGCAGGTCTTCTTCTTTCCCGTGATGGCATTGATCTACGAAAATATTGAAAAACTGCGAGATCTTTTCCAGATGGCCCAGATCTATTTTTTCTTTCGCTTCTATTTTGGCGCAGACCTTTCCCAGGATTCTCAACATTAAGGTAATACCCTCGTGCTCTTCTTTCAGCTGCTCAGCAGGGGTCATCATTTCCTCCTCTTATTTCTGACTCGAACTTCTCACGAATCCATATGTTCTTGCGATGGCAATGAACAGCGGGATGACGCCGAATATAATAAAGATCAAATCAGCAGGGAGACGCGCCCATTCGATCAATGTCGATGTTCTGCTATTGAGAAATTCAGAACTCCGGGCATGCCAGTAACCGTTTTGAAGGACGTCCCATAATTGAAGCACTCCTCCGGGAAAGAGATTGAGAAGCACCATCAATGCCAAGCCGACATTGAGACCCCAAAACGAAACCTTTATGTATCTCTCCAGTCTAAACCATCTCTCTTCCGGCAGGACCTGCCGCATTGAGAAGACCATGAAGGCAACGGCAAACATTCCGAAGACTCCCATGAAGGCAGAGTGCGCGTGATTAGGCGTAAGGATGGTCCCCACTTCGAAATAGCTCACGATGGGCATATTGATAAGGAATCCGAAAATTCCGGCGCCCACAAAATTCCAAAATCCCACTGCCGAGAGATAATAAAACGTCCATTTGTGCGGAATGGAAATTTCTTTTCCGCACACTTCGCAGGTTCCTTTTGAAAGCTTTATGAAGTCCCAAGCATCGAGCGTGAGAAGGGTAAGCGGAACTACCTCCAGTGCTGAGAACATTGAGGCAAGGGCCATTGATATATTGGACTGACCTGTCCAGTACCAGTGGTGGCCTGTTCCAACGATCCCTCCCGCAAGAAAGAGGATAGCATCCAGATAGATCACCCGCGTTGCTGTGATGCGCGTGACCATGCCGAGCCTGTAAAAAAGGACGGCTATCATGGCGGTCACAAAGAGTTCGAAGAAACCTTCCACCCACAGGTGAATAATCCAAAATCGCCACATATCGACAACCGAGAAGTGGGTCTTTCCGGTAAAGAAGAGAGCAGGTAAGTAAAAGAGAGGAATGGCAGCGGCAGTGAGAAGAAAGAGAGACGCGATCTCCCCTTCCTCTCTATCTTTTCTCAACGGTCCCACGATTCGAATAAGGAGACAAAGCCAGACAAGCAGCCCGACAACGAGCAGAAGCTGCCAGGCTCTTCCAAGGTCGAGATATTCCCATCCCTGATGACCAAACCAGAACCAGACATCCCCCGTTAGCTGATAGACTCCGAACATCTCTCCGAAGAGGCTGCCAAATATGACGACAAGAAGTGCACCAAATAGAATATTGATTCCTCCCGTCTGCCACTTTGTTTCGATGCTTCTTAAAGCTGTGGCAAGAAAAATCCCGCCGCCGACGTAACATGTTGCAATCCAGAAAATAGCTGTCTGAAGATGCCAGGTGCGAAAGATGTTGCTTGATAGGAATCTGGAGAAATCAAGACCGTAAAAGGTTGACGGATCGGCGCGATAGTGTGCGGTGGCGCCGCCAACGAGAACCTGTGCAAGAAAAAGAAGCATCGCTATGGCAAAGTATTTGATCGTCGCCCGCTGGCTGGCCATGGCCTCTCCGGGAAGAAGCTGCGGATGGTAGTGGTTTCGCACTCCTTTCCACCCGAGGAAATCAAATTTACCGAAGGCGAAAAGAACCGCCGCCGTTCCCGCCAGAAGGAAGATGAGGCTGAGAGCACTCCATAGGAAGGCATCTGCCGTGGGACGGTTTCCGACCGCAGGGTCATAGGGAAAATTGCTCGTATAGGAAAAAGATTTGCCGGGGCGATTGGCAACGGAGGCCCAGGCGGTCCATGCAAAGAAGGCCGTTAGTTGTCTGATCTCTTCGCGATCATGGATAAGCCCGTTCAAGAGCCCCCGGTTGACTGCGGGGTTGTAGAAATAATCCGCCCATTTTCCGATCTGACTCCAATAAGAAACCGACTCAGGTGCCGAAAAGGTCAAATAACCCGTTCTGGAATCATAGCGGTTTGTCTTGAGCAATTGCTGGACTTCCGCATTCAGGACTGACCTCTCAGTCGGCGTGAGATTATCTATAGGACGGTGGAAAAGTAATTGGGAAAGATATGCAACTGCATCAATTCCCAGGGTATGGAGGTAATCAGCTGAAAAATCAGGACCAAGGTAAGCCCCATGACCCCAGATCGATCCATTTTCCATGAGTCCATACTTGAGGAAAACCTCCTGGCCGGAGACGATGTCGTTTCGTGTGAAAATAGTCACGCCGTCAGATCCAATAACCCTTTCCGGAATTGGCGGAGCATTCCCGGGAGTGACGGCGGCAACCCAGATTAAGATCGCAAATCCGACGACGACAACAAGGAGAACGGATCGTCTCCACCAAGGCGAGAGTTTTTCAATATAGACTTTCTGATTGCTCATTTGCTGTATTCTTTATAGTAGTCTAGACTCTGTGGTATGCGTTTTCCTTTGTACATCGTCCATCCTCATTTTGAGATCCCTGATCTCAGCGTTCAGCCTCATACATGCTATTTCATATTCACCCCTGAGTTCGGGGTCCAAGGCTGGGTTCATCAAAGCGATTCTCGCGCAAGTTCTGATGATCTCGGCTTCCTCAAGAGATTTTCTTAGATCTGTCACATTTTTCGACTTCACTATTTTCTTATACATTTATTAAACCTCCTTCTAATCGTGGAGATAATTACCTATAATAGAGGCCTGCCATTCAGCCTCTCATAAATCTTCATATATTCATCAACCATAGTGTCTAAACTGTATCTCGTTCTCGCTTCCCTCATGATCCTCTTCATCTGCGCTTCTCTTACCTCCGGAGGGTTCCTGTGAAACTCAACACTCCTCGACAGTCCGTACCATAACCCGCCCGGATCATAATTGCAGAAGAGGAATCCGTTCCCTTCGTCACAGGAATGGCGTAACTCAGTTATCTTGTCATGGTAACCGCCGGTGTCGCGATTTGTCGCCGTGGCGCCGAAGAGATTGCCTATCTGATCTATCTGACCGCAGGGTTCATAAAGGGAAGCGCCAAATACGTCGCTTGCCGCGGCATAACCGAGCATGGAGAGGGATTCGCTGAAACGCTGATAGGTTATCTTCCCGCCCGAGGCACACGCGATCCTTCCCATAATCTCCTCATGCTTCCGATTACCCTCAACGCCGTTACCGACAACGGCAATCTGGACGTCGCCATTTTCTATGACGAATTTCAGGGCAATATCCTCCAGAAGCTCGCATCCCTTCTGTGTTTCGTCCAGCCTCGACGGCCAGTAGAGAAGAATCGCATCCGGATTGACGACGAGTCCCGTCCTCTTCTGAAATTCCACGAGGTTCTCCCTTTTTGCCATAAGAACATCGTCATCGGGACCGTACTTCCGTGCAAGGTATTCGCACCGCTCCGGGTACATCCTGGGGGACGGGGCATTGATGATAGAGAATGCCGCACCGTGGTCATACTTCGCCTTGACCTCCTCCCTAACGCTCGGTGGGATGAACGACCTATCCAAAAAATAATCTTCGATGATCTCCCTGAGGAACTTTTCCCCCACAAAATTGACCAGGGTGGCGCTCTTGATGGCTGTAGCCTGGGAGTCGATGCATATCCTCCCATGTTCACTAGAGAAGTAGATATTCCATGTGAGACTGTCGATATCTACGCCAAAAAGCATATCCAGAGGGATGTGGCCTGTGTGGACGTTGTGCACTGTATGCAGTACGGGGCAGTCCCTCGATTTCGCATAGGCCGTGACAACACCGCCTGCCATCCAGTCATGGCTGTGCACGATCAGTCTTCCCCTATTTTTGGCTCGTATGGTCTTGATGATGTTGTTTACCAGTTCCTTCTGGAACTCGGCGGCGTTGGAAAGGGGATTCCCTGAATAGGCGCTGGGGAGGTTCGCATAGATAGACGAGCTTACCAGGTGGATCTTGTCGGGATCAACCTTATCTCTGACCTGACGCCATGCATGTTCATCAATGCCGCTCTCCTGCTGGAAGCGTCTTCTTAGATTAATCGTCGCCAAGTGGCAGTCGATTCCCCGCGCCCTTAGCCCCTCGCACAGAGCGCGAACTACCTCCCCCAGTCCCCCTGACTTGCCGGATATGTATCTTGCCAAGCCCCCCATATCTTCTGGCAGCCTGCCCGTCTCCGGAGTCACAAGGAGCACTGCTGTCTTTCCCGCCTTCTTCAGGATCGTAAAGCGCTTTACATTCTTTACCCCTTTAATGGGATGAGTCCTGTGGCGCCGGCGCGGCCCGGTCTTTACATAGCTGCTCGCAGGGTTATCCGCCCTGTAGCCGGAGGCCATATTCATCTGGGGCTTATGAAGTTTTCTTGCCACGGAATTTCCCTCACTTGCGTCTCGTCTTCTAAATTGCTCTTTCCCTTCCATGGGTGCAGAGGATGAGGGTAGGTTTCACGGTTACAGGTCTGACATGCTGCAACACCATGGTGGGCATGGTGCAATAATCCTATTTGGATTCATCGGCTGAATTTACGTTAATTTGACCGTTAACCGAAAGCAATAATCATAAAATGGAAGCAAAATGGTAGGTAAAATGTCGATAAAGACAGACTTAAAATTAGATAGAAAGCTGTTGACCTTGCTGAGGGAAAAGTGCTTTTTGCGGCAATGATCCAAAGCAATTAATTAGAAAGGCAGGGCCAAGAGATGACGCTGCCTTTCCTTTTTTTGCGATAACGATTATGGATTGTAATATAGCATAGAGGGTCAGAATGAGAAAAACAACACTTCAGGAAGATGTGCGCAAGTATGAAAGATTAAAAAAGCTCTTCCTGGTTGTTGCATCTTTCTACCCGTTATCAATTAACTAATCCGGTTGTCGGAACTGGCAACTTGTATTTGACAGATTGGATATCCCGTTTTTTCCTTAGCTTATCGATTTCCGTTGAAAATTAATTTTCATTCTTGTTTTGTGCCGATGTGTCGGCATGGGAGTTTCAGAAAGAAGCCATTCTTTAGAGGTTTACAAGGGTATTTTTAAGAGAATATGCAAGATAATATATTTAATATTTCATACATAAAGGACACTTTTTTTTGACCGATATTAATACGAAAATAGAACCGCCGAAGGCTATAACAACCTATTTTCATGCCTTCGTGGTGCCCCCACGGGGCATGGTGATTTTTAAGAAAATATATTTAAGAGTTCGCACATAAGGGAAACAATTTGCATTTAACCGGTATTTTTAAGATATCATACATATAATCTCTTAAAAATAATGGTTAAGCAATTTAATAGCCATCTTCCTGAAGTCAAGCATCAGGCAATTTTGATAGGCATACAACCTTTCAACTGGAAATCAATAAAACATTCTTGATTTTTGCAAATTGAGAGAATTAAAATGAAAGATATAGAGTGTTGTCATGAGCAATGAAACAAAGGACGCAAACAAGGTTGGCCTGTCCAGGAGGAAACTGTTGAAAGTTACCGCTGCCGGGCTGCTTGCAGGGGTCGCAATCCCCTTACTTCCCTATCTGGGGTCAACTCATTCTACCGCATCGGGTACTGGAAGGACAAAAGTGTTGATCATTTACTACTCTCTTACTGGAAACACAAAATACGTTGCGGAGCAGATACGGAAGAAAACCGGGGGCGATGTGTTTGTAATTGAGACCGTGAAAACCTATCCCGCCGAGTATTCCGCACTTACAGAAGAAGCTAAAAGGGAGTTGCAGACAATCGACTTGCCGGCATTGAAGAAAAATCCTCCAGATATGTCATCGTATGATGTGATATTGGTCGGCAGCCCTGTGTGGTGGTACACAGTATCAACCCCGGTGATGAGTTTCTTAAGACAGGCGGACTTCGCTGGTAAGAAAGTTTCCGCCTTTTGTACCCACGAGGGAGGGATCGGGAAATTTTTCCCGCATTTCAAGGAGCAGGCCAAAAATGCCGTTGTCCTTGAAGGTTTCGATTTATACAAGCCGCGGCAAGCCCGGAAAGGCGAGGTCGATAAAGCTCTCGACTCCTGGCTCAGCAAGTTGCGAGAAAAATAATGTCTCCGCCACTTTTCTTTAGAGATGAATTTCTCGATGGCGGGATCCGGATCATTTACCATGGAGGGAAAAATGCAAAAACGTAAATTGGGAAAAAGCGGTCTGGAAGTTTCAGCTCTCGGGCTTGGCTGCATGAATTTCGCATGGGCTTATGGATCTCCAACAGATCGGCAGCACGCGATCAAGGTGATCCAGGCAGCGTACGAGCGCGGTGTCACCTTCTTTGATACCGCCGAGGTCTACGGGCCGTTTCTCAGCGAGGAAATGGTCGGCGAGGCGCTGGCACCGATTCGTGATCGTGTGGTCATCGCGACGAAGTTCGGGTTCGAGGTCGATCCGATCACAAAAGAGCGCCGCGGCTTGAACAGCCGACCGGAATACATCAAAGGCGTCGCCGAGCGGTGCCTCAAGCGTCTCAGGACCGACACCATAGACCTTTTCTATCAGCATCGCGTCGATCCCAATGTGCCGATCGAGGATGTTGCGGGCGCAGTGAAGGATTTGATTCAAGAAGGTAAAGTCCGGCACTTCGGCTTGTCCGAGGCGGGAGGAGCGACCATTCGCCGCGCCCATGCAGTGCTGCCGGTGACGGCGGTGCAGAACGAATATTCGGTCTGGACGCGCGATCCTGAACACGAGGTTCTGTTGGCCTGTGAGGAGCTCGGGATCGGGTTCGTGCCGTGGAGCCCGCTGGGGATGGGCTACCTGACGGGCAAGATCACCCCCTCGACGACCTTTGATCAGGTCTCGGACCTGCGGGCGAGTCTCAAGTTTCCGCGCTTCACTGCGGAGGCGCGACGTGCGAACCAGCCGCTCGTCGAACTGCTTCAGCGCGTGGGCAGGCGCGAGGATGCAACACCGGGGCAAGTCGCGCTCGCGTGGCTGCTCGCGAAGAAGCCGTGGATCGTGCCCATTCCAGGCACGACCAAGCTGAACCATCTCGAAGAAAACCTTAGGGCGCTCAAGGTACAACTGAGCGCAGCGGACGTCAAAGAGATCGGCGATGGGTTCGTAAGCATCCAGGTGCAGGGCGCTCGGGCGCCCGAGGAGCTGCTCAGGGTTCACGACATTGGTGCCAATCTGGGAATGAGCTCGGCCGGCGGACACGGCCTGTCACCCCTGCGCAGCCAAGATCGCACGGATAAATGAGAAGGCCGCTTCACGAGAACCGGAGCAAATGACCGGCCGGTGAGAATGGTGGAGGGACTTGTATGGGAGGAGGTTGTTATGAAAAGTGTCACGGTTTTAATAGGGTCTGGGTCGATAGGTGTCGCAATCGCACGCAGAGTGAGCGCTGGAAAACACGTTCTGCTTGCTGATTTAAAAAAAGAGAATGCGGACGCCGCCGCCGCAGTTTTAAGTAACGCAGGATTTGACGTCAGCACTGCGACCGTCGACGTATCCTCGCGTGAAGCAGTTAAGAGCCTTGCTCAGAAGGCTGCATCACTCGGAGATGTGACGGGAGTCATCCACGCAGCCGGAGTTTCACCCTCTCAAGCATCTCCGAAGCAAATTTTAGCGGTTGATGTGTATGGCACGGCAGTCCTGCTTGAGGAGTTTGGAAATATCATTGCGCGTGGAGGTTCCGGTGTGGTCATCGCCTCGCAGTCTGGGCATCGACTGGGCGCTCTCACAAATGAACAAAATAAGCTTCTTGCGACCACGCCAGCCGATCAGCTTTTATCGCTTCCTATGCTTCAGTTGGATCAGGTGAAGGATACCTTGCACGCTTATCAACTTTCAAAACGCGGGAACTCTTTGCGGGTGATGGCAGAAGCCGTCCGATGGGGTAAGCGGGGTGCGCGGATCAACACGATTAGTCCGGGGATTATTATCACGCCGCTCGCGAAAGATGAGCTAACCGGTCCTCGCGGAGAAGGTTACCGTCGCATGATTGAGCTTTGCCCCGTGGGGAGAGCAGGCACGGCTGACGAGGTTGCCAATGTCGCCGCACTTCTCATGGGCCCAGAAGGTGCTTTTATCACGGGAAGCGATTTTCTGATGGATGGCGGAGTCACGGCTTCATATTTCTTTGGAGAGCTTGCTCCGTAAAGAGCCATCTCATTGCGAGTTATTCATTTTTAAAGCGCTGCCAGCAACACTATTGCTCGCGCAGTCGCGTTTGCGATCAGTAAGCCCGACGAGATTGCCGCAGCTGTTCTTTTTGCCTTGTGCGAATTCGGATTTCTTCCATGCGACAGATGGAAGATTTGCAGTGCGATAACTTAAAAACTAAAAAAGGAGAGATGAAAAATGGTTAACAAAAACGAGCAACAAAAAGTCATAGACGAGTTGGCGGCGTTAGCACCGGAATTTGCCAGACTGACACGGGACTTTCTTTTCGGTGATATCTGGGAACGTCCCGGACTCTCGAAGCGCGATAAAAGCCTGATTACGGTCACATGCCTGGTTGCGTTGAATCGTATCGAGCAAGTCGAATTTCATCTCAGAAAGGCTTTTGAAAACGGCCTCACGAAGGAAGAACTTGTGGCTGCGATTACGCATATTGCTTTTTA
>JBEKXK010000053.1:0-24237 GCA_049512055.1 Syntrophales bacterium
TTCGATGAGCGGGGTGTGGAAACGGAACTATGGCAAGGCTAAACGGGCACCGTCAGACGAAAGGGACGGAAACAGACAAGCCAATACCTACGGCAACCGCGCCACATCTCGACTCTACACCAGCGCACTTCATTTTTTCATTGCTCGCCCTTGAGCATAACGGGTTGAAAGTTGCTTGCTACACAAGCGCGTCTAGTGCAAATCTCGCTTTCAATAAACAATCTTCACTTCTCCTCCTCCTGCGCCGCATTATGGAAATATCATCCTCTCAAATTATATCATTTTAACCCCTCAAGAAGATAAAAAATAACGCGACATGTTCGCCAAAAAATGGTATAAGTTTGCATAGAATACCCGCTATGTTAATGCTTGAAATTGCAGGTGTTTTTAGAAGCTAAAACGTATAGTGAGGACTTGAAAAATATGGAGCAGCTTTTCCAGAAGAACATCCCCATCAACATCGAAGATGAAATGAAAAAATCCTACATGGATTACGCGATGAGCGTGATCATCGGCCGCGCCATCCCGGACGTCCGGGACGGCATGAAACCGGTCCATCGCCGGGTTCTCTTCGCCATGTCGGAAATGGGGAACGTCTGGAACAAAGCCTATAAGAAATCCGCCAGGATCGTTGGGGATATCATCGGTAAGTATCACCCCCACGGCGACACCGCCGCGTATGACACCCTTGTCCGCATGGCTCAGGACTTCTCCATGCGCTATCCCCTGATTGATGGACAAGGGAACTTCGGCTGTTTCACCGGCGATACGAAGATAAAACTTCTCGACGGTACAGAACGATCTTTTGAAGAACTGTCGCTATTGAAACCTGACGAAATTTTTAATGTCTATTCCGTTAATGGGAATGGGCGCATTGTTGTTGGTGAAGGGCGCAACGCACGTGTCACTCGTCGCAAAGCGCAACTGCTGGAGCTGACCCTGGATAGCGGTGATACGATACGGTGTACGCCAGACCATCGTTTCATGCTGCGTGACGGGTCGTATAAAGAAGCAAGACAGCTCGCACCGGATGATAGTCTTATGCCTGGCTATTTCGATAGTGTTCCCGTGAAAAAAGGGCTGAACGACTATCTGCGCATTCTGCAGCCATCGACCGGCGAGTACGAATTTGTCCATCATCTGGCTGATGTGTTAAACGTACTGAAGGGCAATGCCCCAAAATTCAAAGGGCCATATGTCAGGCATCGCAGGAACTTCAACCGCTGGGATACGGTCCAGCATTCGGTAAATTACAACCATCGCATTATTGGCATACGCTGGCTTGATGAACGTGCCGACACTTACGATATTGAGGTAGACGAACATCATAACTTCCTTCTTGCGAGCGGCGTCTTCGTTCACAATTCTGTCGACGGGGATCCGCCTGCAGCGATGCGTTACACGGAGATCCGCATGGCGAGGCTGGCAGAGGAGATGCTTGCCGACCTCGAAAAAGAAACAGTAGATTTTGTTCCGAACTATGACGCCACCATGGAGGAGCCTACGGTCCTGCCTGCGCGGATGCCCGCGCTTCTCCTCAACGGCACTTCCGGGATAGCTGTGGGCGTGGCGACAAACATCCCACCCCATAACTTAAGCGAGCTAATCGACGGGACAATAGCCCTGATCCGCAATCCGGAGATCACGGTTCCCGGACTGATGGTTCATATCAAAGGCCCTGATTTCCCGACGGCCGGTTTTATCAACGGCAGGGAAGGGATCGTCTCCGCGTATACTACAGGCAGGGGTTCCATACGTATGAGGGCCAGGGCGAGCATCGAGAGAAATGCGAGGAACGACCGTGAGAGCATCGTCGTCACGGAGCTCCCCTATCTCGTGAATAAGGCCAACCTCATCGAGAAGATTTCCGAACTCGTGAAAGAGAAGAAGATGGAAGGCATCTCCGATCTCAGGGACGAATCGGACCGGGACGGAATACGGATCGTCATAGACTTGAAGAAGGACGAGCCCTCCGGCGTGATCCTCAACCAGCTATACAAGCATACACAGATGGGGACGAGCTTCGGGGTAATCATGCTGGCAATCGACCGCAACCAGCCGAAGGTGCTCAATCTCAAAGAGGTCCTCCAGAAATTTGTGGACTTCCGCAAGGAGGTCATCACACGCAGAACGATCTTTGATCTCAGGAAAGCGAAGGAGCGAGCCCATATCCTGGAAGGGCTCATCATCGCCCTTAACAATATCGATGCCGTAGTTCAGCTCATCAAGAAATCCAAAAATCCCCAGGAGGCGGCGCAGGCCCTCACGGAAAAGTTCGGCCTTTCGGAAATCCAGGCGCGGGCGATCCTCGACATGCGCCTGCAGAGGCTTACAGGTCTTGAGCGGACCAAGATCGATGATGAGTATGCGGAACTCACCCGCCTGATGGCCCAATTGCAGGGGATTCTCGATGACGCCAAAAAAGTGCTCGATATCATTGTGGCGGAACTGGAAGAGATCAAGAAAAAGTACGGCGATGAGAGGCGCACGGAGATCGTGGAAAGCGTGGAGGACATTGATATCGAGGACATGATCGTGGAAGAAGACATGGTGGTGACTGTGTCCCACTCTGGCTATATTAAGAGGAACGCCGTCAGCCTCTACAGAAGCCAGCGCCGCGGCGGCAAGGGGAAGGTCGGCATGGGAACCAAGGAGGAGGATTTTGTCGAGAAGATATTTATCGCCTCCACCCATCACTATATACTCATCTTCACGAATTTGGGAAGAGTATACTGGCTGAAAGTTTACCAGATTCCCCAGGCCGGCCGGGCATCGAAAGGAAAGGCCATTGTCAATCTGGTCAATCTGTCGCCGGGAGAGCGGGTAGCGGCGATCCTTCCCGTCCGGGAGTTCGTCGAGGGGAAGTATGTGATCATGGTGACGAGGAAAGGCATAGCAAAAAAGACCGATCTGGCAGCTTATTCGAACCCACGGTCCGGAGGGATCATCGCCATATCTGTTGACGGGGGGGATGAGCTGATTGCCGTTCAGTTGACCCACGGAGATCAGGATGTCTTTTTGGGGACGCGGAAAGGCCAGTCCATCCTTTTTCATGAAGAAGACGTCCGGGATATGGGGAGAACGGCCCGGGGCGTTATCGGCATTCGCATGGACGACGATGATGCCGTGGTTGGGATGGAGATACCATCGGAAGGCAATTCCATTATAACCGTTTCTGAAAACGGTTATGGCAAGCGCACCGAAGTGGAAGAATACCGGCGGCAAAGTCGCGGGGGCCAGGGGGTTATCAATCTCAAAACGGTTTCCAAGGTGGGAAATGTTTCCGGGGTCCTTCAGGTTACCGGCGATGAAGACATCATGCTGATTAGCAACGCCGGAAAGATCATACGCCTCAAGGTTGCGGAAGTTCCTCTTCTTCATAGAAGTACTCAAGGAGTGAGACTGATCGAGATCGATCCTGAAGAGAAGCTGGTTGGTGTCGCCCGCGCCGAGAGAGAATCGGAAGAAAAAGACAATGGCCTGCTGCAGGAAGATGCAGAGGAAGAAACCATAAACGAACTGGAATTATCTGCGGGCGACGAAGAGGAAGAGTGACGTAATTATTATTTGCCATTGAGTGCGGAAGAAGTGAGCATGGCAATCTCAACAGAACCCGTCGTACGCTTATTACGTAAACGGCGATACTTGAAATGCACAGATACAAGCTGTTTGATCATACGGCGGATTTAGGAGTGGAGGTACACGGCAAGACTGCGAATGAATTGTTTGCCAATGCCGCCTTCGCCGTCTTTGATATTCTTGCCGACCTCTCGCATGTGAGTCCAATCGTAGAAAGAAGATTAGTTGTAGATGGTGAAGGCTGGGAAGACCTCCTGGTGAACTATCTGCGGGAGATCCTCTATCTGTATAACGGCGAGGGTCTCTTGCTCAAAGAGTTCTCCGTAGTTGATATCGACCCGCGGCATTTGGAAGGGAAGGTGGCGGGGGAGCCTTTTGATCCCGCGAAGCATACGATAAACACGGAGATCAAGGCGGTAACGTATCACCAGGCAGCCGTGAAAGAAGGCCAGGGTATGTGGACGGCAAGGGTGATTTTTGATGTCTGAACTCAAGAAGATCGACGACTGCCGGTGGATGATTCCTCAGACGGGCAATATGAAGGTACCCGGGATTATCTATTCGAGTGAGCGCCTCATCAGAGAAATGGGTTCGGACGAGAGCCCGAAGCAGGTGGCCAATGTGGCGCACCTCCCCGGGATTGTGAAATATTCTCTGGCCATGCCGGATATGCACTGGGGCTATGGCTTTCCCATAGGTGGTGTCGCCGCTTTCCGCCTTCAGGACGGCGTTATTTCTCCGGGCGGTGTGGGCTATGACATCAACTGCGGATGCCGGCTGGTGACGACTCGCCTCGCGCATGAAGACATAAGGGATCGTTTAAAAGACCTGATAAGCGCCCTGTATCATCATATCCCTACAGGTGTGGGTTCGAAGAGCGACCTCAGGCTCTCCGCCAATGAAGAAAGAAAGGTTCTCAGCGAAGGGGCCAAATGGGCGGTGGAGCGAGGATACGGCACACATGAGGATCTGGAGGCCACGGAAGACAGAGGGCAGATAGCAGGGGCCGATCCTGAAATGGTAAGCGCCAGGGCTATTGAGCGCGGACGGGAGCAGTTAGGTACACTCGGATCGGGCAACCATTTTCTGGAGATCGAGGTTGTCGAGGAGATCTTCGATAATACGGCTGCAGATGCCTTTGGCCTTGAGCAGGATCAGATTTGCGTTCTCATTCATAGCGGTTCCCGGGGACTTGGTTATCAAGTCTGCGATGATTATCTGGCCAGGATGGTCAAACATCTTGGCGAACTGGAGGTTCCCCTTCCCGACAGGCAGCTTGCCTGCGCGTATCTAACGTCAAATCGTGGGAAGGAATACCTTGCCGCCATGGCCTGTGCCGCCAATTATGCCTGGGCCAACCGTCAGATGATGATGCACTGGACGCGTGAGACATTCGAACGTACATTGAAAAAGGGTCCCCGCGATTTAGGAATGAAATTGCTTTACGACGTCTGTCACAATATCGCCAAGATCGAAACATTTGTCATAGACGGTAAAGAGATGAAGCTCTGTGTGCACAGGAAGGGAGCTACCCGGGCTTTCCCTCCCGGCCATCCGGCGCTTCCGGCGCGGTATAACAATACAGGTCAGCCTGTATTGATACCCGGCGACATGGGGACGGGCTCGTACGTGCTGGCGGGGACGGAGAAAGCCTTTGCGGAGACCTTCGGAAGCACCTGCCACGGCGCCGGGCGTGTCATGAGCCGCACCCAGGCGAAGAAGGCAAGCCGTGGGAGATCAATAGAGCGTGAAATGGCCGCCAGGGGTATAATTGTCATGGCCACGGGGAAAGGAACCCTCAGTGAAGAAATACCGGAGGCGTATAAAGATTTAGATCAGGTAGTGGAAGTAGTTCACAGGGCCGGCATCTCCAGGAAGGTCGCAAAACTCCGGGCATTGGGATGTATCAAAGGTTGACAGTGCGTATTATGAACTGTTGTGAAGGTAGATTCGCTTCTCCAATTCACATTTAAGCTGATCCTTGGCCGTTTGCGCCTGTTTAAACACCTGGTCCGCCTTGTAGAATTCTAGAGCACGAATATTCGAAATCTCAATCTCAATGTAAATGTCCGGTGACGAATTGCGCAATTTTTCGCGGACGATGCTTCTCTCCATGATTTGGAAGGTGTTAAAAATCGCTTCCTGCAGAGACGGCATGCGGTCCGGTCTTGCTTCACGGCGTCCAATAACATCAACGGCAATGGTGAGATCACAATCTCTTGGCAACAGATCAAAGGGCACGGGATTGACCGCCCCGCCATCGATTAAGACATTCTCACCCATGGTGACGGGCGTGAACACACCGGGCAGCGACATGCTTGCCTGTATGGCCGGCGCCAATTCTCCCTCGTCAAGCACCACCTGCTCGCGAGTCCAAAAGTCCGAAGCGACGACACGCAGAGGAATTACGAGCTCCTCGAATGTCCTCGCCCCGATGGATTCGAATAGATAGTTTATAAAATGCTGCGCATTTAGCAACCCGCGGCCATCAAATTGCAGCGCCTTGAAATTCAACCACTTGAACACATGCTTCTTGGTTACCACATCTCTCAGAGTGTCGTTTTCGCTAATACTTATATTGCTCATAACCTGTCTCAGATTCTTTGCACTCAGTCCCGAACAATAGAGAACGCCCACAACGGCGCCTGTACTGGTTCCCGTGACATAGGATGGTTTTAGTGCAAGCTCATCCAGTGCTTCGAGTATCAGTACGTGTGCCAATCCTTTGGCGCCGCCTGCGCCCAGGGCAATACCGATCTTCTTCATAGTAGAGTGACGCCTTTGTTATCTAAAATCACTGGTTGCTTCTCTTATTTTGCTAATCTATCAAAACTGAGCTCACCGGTGTCTGTTGGAGCGTGCCCTCGAATGTCTATGTCCGGGGCGAGAATGACGGTGGCAGGCCATGACCATTATCGGTTCGGGTCGCGCTGCCGTTTCCACAGAGTGAAAGCAGCAGCAACCGTTTCGACAGAGCCATCTATGCCGATTTTCCCCGTGTTGACAACCATGTCGTAGTGTGAGGGGTCCGTTACATCGGCATTGAAGTACTTGCGTAAGTATGCACGGCGGTCTGAATCTGTCTTAATGACATATTTTATCGCGTCTTCCTTGGTGCAGCCGGAACCGCGCATGACATTCTGGATCTTGGTTTCCATGGGGGCGAGGAAACGCAATCTGAAAGTGTCCTCGGGAGGCAGGATATACTGTGCGCCTCTTCCCACGATGATCATGTTGCCCTGTCTTCCGAATGTGCCGATGACCTTTGTGAGATGGTGGAGATAATCATCTACCCAGAGGTGGCGCGTTTCGAACAGAGAGCTTAACCAGTCATCCCGCCTGCTGACTTCCTTCTCATCGAGAGACTCAATAACCTTTGCGCTCATATTGGCGCTTTCCGCTATTTTCTGTATGATTTGTGCACCGACGAGGTCCATCTTCAGCTTTTCTGCGAGCCGTCTCGCTATCTCACTGCCGCCGCTTCCTGGCTCTCTGGAGACGGTGATCACTGGGGCAGGTTTTACCTTTACAGATTTCCGTTCCACTGTCGCGCCTTGCCATTTTTTCAATTGTTCATCAACCAACTGGTCTACTGATCGGGTCTGGGTCTTCACGTAAATACCTCCTTCTCTACCAGAGATTTCATTCTCGAACCGGCATGCACTTTGTTACGGGATCATCATGCTTAAAAAGAATACAGCCTCTCACCGGGCAGGACGGTAAACCCATTCTTAAGAAGGACATCAACGGCATCATCCGGAGCATCGAAACGGAAAATGATCACGGCATTCTCGCCGCTTTTTTCGATGAATGCATACAGGTATTCGACATTAATCCCATGCTGCGCCAGCGTTGCCAGGATACTGTGAAGACCGCCCGGACGGTCAGGGACCTCGACAGCCACTACGCTTGTCCGGCTGACTCTCAAACCATTGTCATTCAGCACTTTGAGTGCCTTATTTGCATCGTTAACAATCAGCCGGAGAATTCCAAAATCGGACGTATCAGCAAGAGACAGGCTCCTGATATTAATATTAGCATCCTTCAGCAGCCGCATGACGCTTTCGAGTGCTCCCGGTTTATTCTCCAGAAATATGGAAATCTGTTCTACTTTCATATGTCCTCCTAATGGATTTCGAGGGAAAAAGAATAAGTGAGAGCTTCCCCTACATTTTTCGTTTATCAATGATCCGGCTGGCCTTACCTTCAGCACGCTGTAAGGATTTGGGCTCTACCAATTTTATCTTGGCGGTCACGCCGACATAGTCCTTCAAGTCTTTGGCGAGGCTTTTTTCTAAAGTCTGCAGGTAGCGGACCTCGTCTGCGTTCGCAAATGCCTTTTCACTTACTTCAACCTGAACCTCCAGGGTGTCCATCGTGCCGGCCCTGTCCACAATGAGTTGATAATGCGGTTCGAGCCCTGTGATGCCGACGAGAACTGCCTCAATCTGAGACGGGAAGACATTTACGCCTCTGATAATAAGCATGTCGTCACTCCTGCCGGTGACGCGGTCCATTCTGAGGTGGCTCCGGCCGCAGCGGCAGGGCTCGGCAATCAAGCGAGATATGTCTCTGGTGCGATACCGGATGAGAGGGAATGCTTCCTTCGTGATGGTAGTGAAGACCAGTTCCCCTTCTTCGCCATATGGCAATGTTTCACCAGTCTCCGGATTGATCACCTCCACGATGAAGTGATCCTCAAACACATGCATACCGGAACGTCCTTCCATGCACTCCATGGAAACACCGGGCCCCATAACTTCTGAGATGCCGTAGATATCCAGAGCGGCAAGATTCAATTTACTTTCTATTTCGTCCCTCATCTTTTCAGACCACGGCTCGGCGCCAAAAATGCCGACACGGAGCTTTAGCGACCGCATGTCAACACCCATGGCCTTGCCCTGCTCTGCCAGGTTCAGCGCGTAGGAAGGCGTGCAGCAGATTGCCGTGGGACCGAAGTCCTGCAGGATCATGATCTGCCTTTTTGTATTGCCGCCGGACATTGGTATGACGCTGGCGCCTAGTTTCTCAGCGCCGTAATGAGCGCCGAGACCGCCGGTGAAGAGACCATATCCGTATGCATTATGGATAATATCATTTTTGGTCAGGCCCGCAGCCACAAAGCACCTGGCCATCAGCTCCGACCATGTATCGATATCTCTTTTTGTATATCCGACGACGATGGCCCTGCCGGTTGTGCCGGAAGAAGCATGAAGCCTAACGACACTGCTCATCGGTGCCGCAAAGAGCCCGAAAGGATAGTTATCTCTCAGGTCCTGCTTCGTCGTGAAGGGAAGCCGCTTTATGTCCGGCAGTGTCTTGATGTCATCCGGCTGTACGCCGGCCTTATCGAATGCCTTCTTGTAAAAGCCAACCGTGTGATAGACGCGCTGCGCAACCTGCTGCAACCTCTTTAACTGCAGGGTTTCTAAAACCTCGCGGGGCAATGTTTCGAAATCTTCATTGTATATCATCTGCAGCCTCCACTGTGCGCTAAGATTTTTCTTTAATATACCAAAACTTAATACAGGGGGCAACAAACATTAGGCACGGAAAAAGATTTTCTGCTTTGCGGAAATCGGCGGGATATGGTACTTGATGCTCTGACGTATACGAGTATAACTGAGAATCGCGGTAAGGGTAATGAAATTGACAATAAGCAGAAAATTGCTCGCGAGTTACCTGGCCATGGCCCTGCTGGCCATCTTGGCAAGCGCCTACGCGATTTTCAGCCTTCATAATCTCAATGAATTGGCATATGCAATAATCGACGAGGATTTTTTTGTTGTCGATACGGGCAAGAAAATGATGGATGCGCTCCTTGCCCAGGAAAGTGCAGAGAAAAGATATCTTATTCTTAAAGACCCATCAATCGCAGAGCTGTTCTGGTCGCGAAGCCAAGAATTTAAGGATAGCCTCGAGAATCTCAGGAAGAATGATATCCCCGGTATGGCAAAGACGCTATCGCAAATTTCATTACAGCATAACCAGTATGATGACCTTTTTAATCAGACCGTAACGCTTGTTAATGGCAATCATATAGAGGATGCAACCAAGATTTCCGAAACGGATAGTCAAAGAGCCATTGAAGACATGGCCACGGCGTTGCGTGACATACGCACGAAGGCCGAAAATAGTATAGATAAACGCATGAACCTTATTAAAACGCGGGGTATACAGGCTTCGAGAATGACAATTACCCTCAGTGCTGTCGGGCTCATTGTGGGATTGGCCTTGGCCCTCTTAATTACTTATAATATCTCCAGACCTCTTAAGGAACTGAAAAAGGCCACAGAACATATTGCCGAGGGAAAGTTCGAATACAATCTGAATATCAACCGCCCTGATGAGATAGGCAGTCTCGCGGATGCATTCAGCTTTATGATGGAGCGCCTCAAAGTCCTGGAAGGTCTCCTCCTTGATGCGAGTCCGTTGACGGGTCTACCCGGCAATATGGCGATTGAGATGGAGATTCAAAAGCGGCTTTTAGAAAGAAAACCATTTTCCCTTTGCCACGTCGATCTTGATAATTTCAAGCCTTTCGCCGATAAATATGGTTATGCATGGGGCAGTGAGGTAATCAAAGAAGTGGCCCATATCCTGAGTGAAAATGTGCATACAAGTGATCTTGATGGCGACTTTGTTGGCCATGTAGGCGGTGATGATTTTATTGTCATTACCGACTCCGAGCGTGCGGAACAGGTATGTCAAAAAATCGTCGAAGAGTTTGATCGCCGCAGCATGAGGTTTTACAGCGAGAAAGACAGGCAGAAGGGATTTATCATCGGGAAAGACAGACAGGGGAAACAGCAAAGCTTCCCTCTCGTAACCATGACTATTGCTGTGGTGACGGATGACGGGTCCAAATTTCAGGGACCCTTGGACATGGCGAAGAAGGCCGCAGAATTGAAGGAATATGCAAAGACATTGCCGGGAAGTAACTATGTTAAACTCGAATATTTGGAAAAATTATCGTAAAATTTTGATTTTCCTTCTCGTTGTCCTTTTGGGAGCCTGCTCTTCTCTGCCATCCCCCCCCGGGACTCCCCCGCGGGCGAATGACAGGAGTTGGTTCAAGAGATCGCCTGCGGATGTAGATATCTTTTATCAAGGAATATCATATCTGGGAGATAAAGAGAAAGCGGCGGATTATGCAAAAGCCAGAGCGACATTCAACGAAGTGCTGAATACATATCCCAAGAGCAAGTGGCGGGGCCTCTCAGAGACATTCATCCGCCTCATTGATATGGAGCAATTGTATGAGGAAACGTGCCGCACTGACGTGCAATTTATCGAGAAGGCCAAAGAAGATAACGCGAGACTCCTTAAGGAGATCGAACAAGCGAGAAAAGACAACCGTCGTCTGCTTGAGGAAACAGCCAAAATGATTCAGGAAAATGAGCAACTGAAAAAAGATATTCAGCTCTTAAAAAGCCTGGAGGTGCAACTGGAAAAAAGGGAAAAAATGCTCAGGTAAATTTACGGTATGCAAAAAACGATAAACACGGACAACCTGAAAATCGGCATGTATGTCATTTTGCCGCTATCGTGGTATCAGCACCCCTTTGTAAAGAACGAATTTCTAATTAAATCGAAAAAATTCTTGCAAAAAAATGTCAGTTTGTCTTCATGATGGCGAGCAGATGCCGTTCGATCTCTTCTTTGGGCAGGGCGCCGACCAATCTGTTTGCGAGCTCTCCGTCTTTAAACAACAGCATCGTCGGAATATTGCGAACATCATATTTCGACGCCGTAAGGGGATTTTCATCTATATTAAGTTTGACAACCTTGACGCCGCCTGCATATTTGGCTGCAAGTTCCTCCAGAATAGGACCTATCGTACGACAGGGGGCGCACCAAGGCGCCCAGAGATCCATCAGAACGGAACCGGCATAAGAGAGGACTTCTCTTGAAAATGTTTCATCAGTTATGTCGACAGGAGAGCCCTCACCACCCCTGATGACCAGAGGTACCCCGCACTTCCCGCACAGGGGGCGTTCGTTCAGGCGATTCTCAGGCATGCGATTTTTCGTTCCGCAACTGAGACATCTGATAATCATATCGTCGAGATGGGCATGGCACCTGCCGCACGTGGGCCGGTGGTGAATGCGATCCCTCTTTATACGGTTCCTCGTCCCGCAGTTGAGGCACCTAATTATCATCTGCTCATGTGCCATTTTCATCCTCAATCATTTTCCAATATTATCGTCATTTGCTTGCAAAAAGTCAATACCACCCTCGGTAAAACATCGTTATATGAGGGTAAATGGGGCTCTTTGGCAGGTGCGCTTGACCACGGAGGGATCGGTGCAGGCGAGCAAGGATTTGAGAATATTCCTCTGGGGGGACTTTGTGAGAAGAATTTCCCTGATGTGGACTTCAGGAAGTTCCTTTGCTGTTTGCGCCAGGTGCTGTCGTCGCGGAGAAGAAGAGGGCCAGGCAGGTTGGGCACAGCACAAAAAGGCAACTTTCCCCTTCATTCATATTGTGAACACGCTGGGCAATCCAGTTCTGGCTATGCGCAACGGCCATGATGAGGCCCAGCGTATCAATACCCTCTACATCTTCCTGGCTTATCTCTTTATCGTGCCATTCGAAGAGTTCAGAACTTCCACATACGCGGCAGTGCAATGTACAGGAGAGGAGAACTGCACCTGCCGATGTCTTGATTCCACTGCCGGTAACAACCTTATCTTTTGCTTTTTTCTTGGTCACCTTAAGATCCTTTCATATTGCGCTTATTTGCTTTCCATCAGCGCCTTCAACTCCGCTCCTTCTATCTTTTCCTTTTCAAGCAGCAATTCGGCGCCTTTCTGCAGGATATCCTTCTTGCTTGTGAGAATCTCGAGTGCTTTGGCATATTCCGCGCTGATAATAGTTTTTATTTCTTCGTCGATGACTTCTGCCGTGGTGTTGCTGTAGTCACCAGTCTCCTGCATACCCATATCGAGGAACTGCTGTCGCTTCTCGTGAGCGAAGTACACCTGACCCAATCTGTCGCTCATGCCATATTCTTTGATCATGCTCTTTGCGATGTCTGTAGCCCTTGCGAGATCGTTATGGGCGCCAGTGGATATATCTCCGAAGATGATCGCTTCCGCCGCCCTGCCTCCCAGAAGGGATGCGACCTTGTTGAGGAGCTCGGTCTTCTTCATGAGGAAACGATCCCCTGTAGGAACCTGCATGGTGTAACCCAAGGCGGCAATGCCGCGTGGTATTATGGAGATCTTTTGGACCGGATCGGTGCCAGGGAGAGATAAGGCCACAATGGCATGACCCATCTCGTGATAGGCCACGGTTTTTCTCTCCTCGGGGTTTATCAGACGGTTCTTTTTTTCGAGTCCCGCCACGATCCTTTCGACAGCCTCCTCGAATTCGGGCATCCCCACCTCTTTCTTGTCTCTTCTGACGGCGAGAAGCGCCGCTTCATTGATTAGGTTGGCGAGGTCCGCACCCGCCATACCAGGGGTCATGTTTGCCAGCTTCTCCAAGTCAAGGTCTGCCGCTGCCTTTATGTTTCTCAGGTGAACCTTCAGAATCTCCATCCGTCCGGTCTTATCGGGGCGGTCCACAAGGATGTGACGATCGAACCTGCCTGGTCTAAGGAGTGCGGGGTCCAGAATCTCCGGCCTATTCGTTGCGGCCATGAGAATAACCCCGACCTTCGGATCGAAACCGTCCATTTCCGCCAAAAGCTGATTTAGAGTTTGTTCCCGTTCATCGTGTCCCCCAAAGGTTCCGATGCCGCGGGCCTTTCCCAAGGCGTCGAGTTCATCGATAAAGATGATACAGGGAGCCTTCTCCTTGGCCTGCACAAAAAGGTCACGCACCCGCGCCGCTCCCAGTCCCACGAACATCTCCACAAATTCCGATCCGGAGAGGCTGAAGAAAGGTACGCCGCTTTCACCGGCGACGGCCTTGGCCAGAAGCGTTTTTCCTGTACCAGGAGGGCCCACCAGGAGGATGCCCTTGGGTATCCTGCCTCCGAGTTCGGTAAACTTCCCCGGGTTTTTCAAAAATTCGACAACTTCGATGAGCTCCTGCTTGGCTTCGTCAACACCGGCAACGTCTTTGAAGGTAACGTTCAATTCATTTTCCACATATATCTTTGCCTTGTTCTTGCCGATAGTCATGAAACCGGCCTGCTGAGAGCCCATCTTCTTCATGAAGAAGTACCAGATGCCGACAAAGAGTATTATGGGGAAGATCCACGAAAAAAGGTCGCGCAGAAATGTCGATTCGATTTCCCCTTTGAAAATAACTTTGTACTGTTCAAGTAATGTGGACAATTCCGGGTCAACCCGGATTGTTTTGAAAACCTTCGTCTCGCCGGGAGCGCCCCCATCCACCGTCATTTTACCTTGAATCTGATTGGCCGTTACCGCAACCTCAACGATCTTTCCCGCCTTGAGAAGGTTAAGGAACTGGCTGTACGGTATCATCTGGGCGGCAAACATGGATGCGATATAGCCCTGGATAATTAAGACTGCCCATACGGCTAAGAGGACATACCAGACAGAAAATTTATGACGTTTTTCCATGTTTTTCTCCCATAGTTGATCTCTCTACGAAGTTCCTTAGCCGCTACTTGTTAACGGCCATCTCGGAACCAGGGGTCTTTTGTAAGTATAAATGTGAAATGGCATTTTTACCACACTTTTTTGTCCCGTAACGGTTGAATGATGAGGAAGCGAAACCGGGGATGCTTGACGTCCAACTTCCGTGGTGCTAAGAGAAAAGCATGAATTTGATTCATGATCACGGTAAGTTCTGGTATTTCGTAAAAGGGTGGACAATAAAGAATTAGTGTATATATTATTTCACGTGGATATTGTATTTGATTCCCCAGCCAGTCGGGAACAGGCGCTGATCGGAAGGCGGGCATGACAGCATATATAAAGGAGTGCCGATGAAGAGAAGGGATTTTATCAAAGCTGCTATTGCGGCAGGCGTAACATTATCCTTTCCGGGAAATACGAACCTGATCCTCGGTTCCCTGGAAGCTGCTGAGAAAGTGGACATTGCCGTCGCACATGGCGTTTCACCTGCAGGGATAACGAAAGCGACCATTGATAGTTTGGGGGGAATAAAAAGATTCATATCAAGGGGCGATGTCGTAGTTGTTAAACCGAACGTCGGATGGGATAGAATGCCTGAATATGCTGCAACTACTAATCCTGAGGTAGTCTCGACAGTGGTCAGGCTGTGCTATGAGGCGGGAGCAAAACAGGTAAAGGTCTTTGACCGTAGCGTTGTAGACCCGAGACGGTGTTATAAGCAGAGCGGCATTAGCGACGCGGCCTCCGCCGTGGGCGGCGTTGTCAGTTTCGTAGATGACAGGAAATTTAGAGAAGTAAAACTTCCAGGAGTGGCGCTGAAATCTTGGCCCTTATATACGGAGGCCATGGAGGCGGACAAGGTAATCAATATTCCTATCGCGAAGACGCACGGACTTTCCACCCTTACCCTCGGCATGAAGAACTGGATGGGCATTATGGGTGGATCGCGAGGCAGGATACACCAGAAGATGGATGGAAGCCTTGTCGATGTTGCCATGTTCATGAAGCCTTCCCTCGTCATACTCGATGCGGTTCGTATTCTGACCGCCAATGGGCCGCAAGGAGGAAGCCTTTCAGATGTGAAGCAGCTCAACACCATTATCGCGGGAACGGATCAGGTGGCCATTGATGCTTATGGAGCCACACTCTTCGGCCTGAAAGGAGCGGATCTCGGCTACGTTATGGCAGGGCACAAGGCAGGACTCGGTACGATGGATCTCGCCAAACTGAAAATCAAGAGAGTCAATATTTAATGACTAAAAAAATACGTATCATATCACAGGGACTGTTCTTGTTAATCTTCCTGTGGCTCTTTCTGCAGACCGAATCGAAAGGGGCCAATGACCTCGGCTACCCCGTAAAGATATTTCTGGATGCGGACCCCCTGATCTTCATCACAACGATACTGTCCAGCCGCGAATGGTATCAAACATTTTACCTTGCCATTTTAGTTATCGTTGCGACAGTTTTTCTGGGGAGGGTCTTCTGCGGCTGGGTGTGCCCGCTCGGAACCTTGAATAACATAGTAGGTTCCATAAAGAAGGGGCGTCCCAAAACATCGACAGTGGACTGGTATCGTTTCAAGTACTATGTCCTGATCTTTCTCCTAGTATCGTCCCTCTTCTCTCTTCAGCTCACAGGAATTGCCGATCCGATATCGCTTTTGATCAGGTCGTTTTCGTTGGCTGTCTATCCTTTGGTGAGCTATGCTACGAGCGCTACTTTTGACGCCTTCTATAATGCAAACATACCTTTTCTGGTAAATGTCTCCGAATTTATCTACTCCATCCTAAAAAAGGTCTTTCTCCCGTTCCAGCAGCCATTTTACCTCCAGAGCGCTTTTGTCGGGTTTCTGTTCTTACTCATTCTGGGAATGAACCTCGTGGAGAGACGTTTCTGGTGTAAGTACCTCTGCCCGCTGGGAGGTCTCCTTGGCATTCTTTCGAGATATGCCTTCCTGAGAAGGTCTGTTAGCGAAGACTGCAATGACTGCGGAGCTTGTGCAAACGTATGTCAGGGGAGCGCAACCCCGGATCAGAAGGAGAGCTGGAAAAACACGGAGTGTCTCTATTGCATGGACTGCGATGACCTCTGTCCTCGGAATGCAGTCCGTTTCGGTTTCCTGAAAAAGCAGCCTATTGCCGGTATGGACCTCGGCAAAAGGCGGGTCATCGGTTCAATCCTGACGGGTCTTATTGCCGTCCCGCTGATGAAAATCACACCCATTGCCAAGGCGGGGGTCGCAGATCCAAGATTGATCAGGCCACCTGGCTCCCTCGAGGAAAAAGAATTTCTCAGGAAATGCGTAAAATGCAGCGAGTGTATGAAGGTCTGTATTACAAACGGTCTCCAGCCGACGCTCTTTGAGGCGGGCCTTGAGGGGATATGGTCACCCGTCCTTGTTCCGCGCATCGGCTATTGTGAATATAGATGCACCCTCTGCGGCCAGGTCTGTCCCACGGGCGCGATTAAGAGATTGGAGCTTCCTGAGAAGAACAAGGTGAAGATAGGACTCGCCATGATCGACAAGGGGAGATGTCTGCCCCATGCCCATGCAACGCCGTGCATCGTCTGTGAGGAGGTCTGTCCCACCCCGAAAAAGGCCATCTGGTTTGAACAGGTAAACGTAAAAAACAGAGAGGGAAAGGAACGGATATTAAAGCTGCCCAAGGTCGACCTGGAGCTCTGCATCGGCTGCGGGCTCTGTGAGGCAAAGTGCCCCGTTCTCGGACAGCCGGCCATCTATGTCACGAGTGTCGGGGAATCGAGATCCCGCGACAATCAACTTCTGCTCCCCTAGATCCTCCCACAAGCCTTATCATTGAAGCTCTCCGCAGCTTGCTGCGGAGAATCTTCGATTCTTAAGGAACAGTATCGTTCGTCATGCGCTCGCTACCGAATTCAAAATCAAACATTATTGGATATTGCAGCCGGCAATAGCGCCTTAACAGCCGGGCGTCAGGGGGTTACCCCGTCAAGGCTGATGACAGAAAAAACCTTGACAGCAGTATGCAGAGGCAATATATTGCTAACGAGCAATATGAAAGAAGGATAGCCATGAAAGATTTTATAAAGGTCATGAAGGCGCTCTCTGATCCCAACCGGGTAAAGATCTTAAAGATGTTGCAGCATAAGGCCATGTGTGTGTGTGAGATCCAGGCGGCTCTGGGCATTGCTCAGCCTACTGTCTCAAAGCATTTGAAGTTCCTTGAAGGTACCGGTCTCGTGAGTTTTAAGAAGGACGGCCAATGGGTTAATTATTATCTGACCGACGGAAGCAAGAGCCCTTACGCCGCGAGTCTCTTGGGAAACTTAAAATACTGGATCACGGAAGATCGGGAGATTCAGCTTCTTATGAAAAAACTTCAGACCATCCGACGTGAAGACATCTGCAAGTAAGTGTGGCTATATTGCTCAGTAGAAATATAGTGGCGAGCAGACAAAACAAATGATTAAAGCTTTTGCCGACTGGCTGACATACGACATATTTCAGCTCACAACCGGAAGCCACCTTGCCGATGCGGTAAATTTCTTTATATACGATACGATCAAGCTTCTTCTGATGCTCTCCGCAATTATTTTTATCGTATCAGTGATCAGAAGCTTCTTCCCGCCGGAGAAGGTAAAAAAATCCTGGCCCGCAAAGCTGAATTCATGGGAAATATTCTGGCTTCACTCTTGGGTATTGTCACACCTTTTTGTTCCTGCTCGGCAGTGCCGGTATTTATCGGGTTTCTGGAGGCCGGTGTTCCCATCGGAGTAACACTATCTTTTCTGATTGCCTCACCCATGATCAATGAAGTGGCATTAGTGCTTCTCTGGGGGCTCTTCGGAGCAAAGATTGCCTTGATTTATATAGGGACGGGCTTAACAGTTGCCATTATCTCCGGCATCATACTGGGACGCATCCCTGCCGTAGAAAAGATGGTTGAAGATTACGTGTGGGAACTAAGGATGGGCGAGACGGAAATTCCGCAGCTATCTTGGAATGACCGTTTCCAACTGGCTTCTTTTCATACCCAGGATATCCTGAAACGGGTGACTCTCTATGTCATTCTGGGAATCGGAGTCGGCGCTGTTATCCATGGATACGTGCCCATCGATTTCGTAGCGACCTACGCAGGACGGGATAATCCCTTTGCAGTCCCTCTCGCTGTCCTGATTGCTATACCTCTTTACTCGAACGCCGCGGGTACGATCCCGATCTTGCAGGCGCTGATGGGGAAGGGAATGCCTCTGGGAACAGTGCTGGCTTTTATGATGGCTGTTACGGCGATTTCTTTTCCGGAGATGGTCATTCTGAGAAAGGTCTTAAAAGTAAAGCTTCTGGTTATATTTGCCGCCATTCTGACGGTAGCCATAATCATGGTCGGCTACCTGTTTAACGCAATCATGTGAGAGGAGTAAGTCTATGGAAATTAAGATTCTGGGGCCGGGTTGCCGCAACTGCGAGAAATTGGCTGCCGATGCCAAACTTGCTGCGAAAGAGACAGGCTGCGCGGCCGACGTTGTCAAGATGACCGACATGAAACAGATAATGAGTTATGGGGTGCTCAGTACGCCTGGCCTGGTCATAAATGGTAAAGTCAAGTCATACGGAAGGATTCCGTCAGTCAGTGAAATCAAGAAGTGGATTGAAGAAGAAAAATAGTATCGGCATTAGCTATGGCCTTGCCGACAATTCTGCTAAGAGAAAGGATGGATATATGTCAGAGGGTATTGTGAAAAGGTTATCGTTTCTGGATCGCTTTTTGACTCTGTGGATATTTCTGGCAATAGGCGCGGGAATTGCGATCGGCTTCTTCCTCCCGGGTGTATCAAGATTCGTCACGGGATTACAGGTTGGTACAACATCCATCCCTATTGCCATCGGGCTGATATTGATGATGTACCCACCCCTTGCCCGCGTCAAATATGAGGAGATGGGCAAGGTCTTTAAGAACAAAAAATTGCTGGCCATATCCCTTCTGCAGAACTGGGTCATCGGGCCGGTGGTCATGTTTATCCTGGCAGTCATCTTTCTGCACAATTATCCGGAATATATGATCGGGGTGATTCTGGTAGGGCTTGCCCGGTGCATCGCCATGGTTATCGTATGGAACGAGCTTGCAGGCGGAGACAGGGAGTTTGCCGTAGGACTCGTCGCCTTTAATGCGATTGCCCAGGTTTTATTTTATGCTGTTTACATCTATGTATTTGTCACACTTTTCCTGAATTGGCTTGGTCTTGCCAAGTCCCTCAATATCAATGTCTCCATGGCGGAATCTGCTAAAACCGTATTCATCTACCTCGGCATTCCCTTTCTTGCCGGCTTGATTACACGTTATTCCCTCATCAGCGTGAAGGGTAAGGAATGGTTCGACACAGTCTTTATGCCCAGGCTGGGCCCCGTTACCCTTGTTTTCCTGCTCTTCACCATCGTCGTCATGTTCTCCACCCAGGGCAACAAGATCATTGCCTCGCCCTTTGACGTTTTGATTATAGCAATCCCCCTCACCATTTATTTTTTCATTATGTGGTTTTCCACCTTTTTTATCATCAGAAAGATCAGCGGGAGTTATCCCCAGACCACAGCGGTGTCCTTCACCGCGGCGAGCAATGATTTTGAACTGGCAATCGCCGTCGCTATCGCCATTTTCGGGATCGGTTCCGGTCAGGCCTTTGCTACGGTTATCGGGCCTTTGATTGAAGTGCCGGTACTTATTATGCTTGTTAATGTGGCGCTTAATTTTAAGAGGAGATTCTTTAGAGCTTGATCCGGGTGTCAGGGGTTTGTCTTGGATTTAGTTTCATCAATTTGGATGAAAGGGTTCTTTCGGTCGCACGAGAACTCGTTGCGCTCGTCACGGTAGAAGATACAGGCCGTTTTCAATTCCTTCTTGAGTCTTGTCCGGGCACGGTGAAGCCGTATCTTGGCTGCTTCTAGGCTCAATCCAAGGATATCTGCAACTTCAGAGTCTTTAAATCCCTCCAATTCGCTGAGGATAATGACGGATCGGTAGGCCTCTGGCAGCGTCTCGATGATCTCGCGGATACAGCCGTTCATTTCCTGGCGAATAACTCTCTGCTCGGTAGAAGGGGTCTGTTCACCCGTCCAGATTTCTTTATCTTCTTCCATTTCCGCGATGTCTTCCATGGGCAGTCTCTTTTCATCACCGGAACAGGCAGATGAGCGGCGAAGTCTGTCCAGGGCTGTATTGGTCGCAATCTGATAGATCCACGTAGACAACTTGGATTCACCGCGGAATCTTTTCAATGCCCCGCCGACCTTTGCAAACACCTCCTGCGTCAGGTCTTCCGCCTCGGCTTCTCCGACCATGCGTGTCATATACCGCAGAATCCTGGGACTAAAATCGTCATAGATCTTCTGGAAAGTGGATTCATTATCAACCATGATCGTCCTTCCGTGATTCATTCAATATCACGTTTGGCTATGATCGGCAACTGCACTTCCCTGTTTCCGGAAGGATCAGTGGGGGCCTGTACCGGATAAGATTGAAGCTCTCCGCAGCAAGCTGCCGAAAGTCTTCGATTCTAAAGGAACAGCATCGTTCGGCATTTGCTCGCTACCGAATTCAATGAGAGCTTATCCATGCAGGATGCGACCTCTTATTTCCCCTTTATCTTACCGATTTCTTCTTTCAGTACCAAGATTTCCTTTTTCATCCCTTCAATATCACCATGGCGGGTGCTGCCCCATCCCCAGCAACGCATGCCGACCATTCTCGATCTCATAAACATGCACATGATTATACACATTGCTATAAAGATAAGCGGCAATACCCACCTCCAGCCCCACAAGGGCCAGGATTCATTTCCATAACACCAGTACATATCTTGTTTTTCTCCTTGTTCTCTTCATTCCTGTTCTTATAGTTGCAGGATATGCATCAACCGCCTATTTCGGCAGTGCTCTCGACTCGACAATAGGTGATGTCATTTCATATTGCTTCCGCAGCACGCATTCATCTTTTCCATCATTGTCTTTTTATTCCCTTCAGGCATATCTTTCATATTACAAGATGGGCACATTGCAGTCATCTTTTCAAAACAGGCCTTCATCTGGTTATTATCCTCTTTCGACATGCTGTTTATGAACCCTTGCATCATCGGACCAAACATCTTTTCCATTTCATGCCTCCGTGTAATTTACTAACTTACCAACCTTTTTGTCACAAATACGCTCTATGCGATCGCCTTTCCATAAACCGCCTATTTTGAACACCCGGTGCACCCACATGCGGCAACTGGTTCTTTAGCTGCTTTCCCTTTTTCCATATCTGCAAGAACCTTGGCCGCGACCTGACGGGCTACGTTCTTCCTCTCTTCTTCGGGGACGTCATCGATATCGAAGATATCCGTATATTTGTTGTATATCGACAGGGCATCAAATTGGGAGATCTTATCGGCATCGATCAGATTTTTCAGAATCCTGTCGTGGCAATGGAGAAAACACCCATCTATGACCACGACTTTTTCCGCTTCATTCATCCATCCAGCTATGGCAGACGTGGGAACTGTAAACATTTCCCCGTGGCAACTGCGGCGGTAAGGCCCTTCCTTTGCAACCAGATTAGCGGCAAGACGGGCGATCTCCCCACGTATACATGCACCTTCACAGGAAATTACAGGTATTTTCCCCTCATTCCGATTTTGATTACCCACGCGTTCCCCCATAGCACAGAAACCCGTTGTTTCGTCAACAACGATGGGAAATTTCCTTTTTGATTTATCCATTGTCATTCTCTCCTTTGCTTCTTTTTATTCCTATAGACGAGAAAACAATGAAAAACGATACACTAAAAAGCACATATCAAGGATTTAGATGAAGCCACCTCTTTTTTTCTCATTGACTATACATTACAATTATTTTACTTTCCAAACACAATGGGAAACGGCACAGACGTGAGTGACCATAATAAGGAAACAGCGGGTTGTGAAGAGAAGCGTGAATTAATAATGCACAAGTATCCCGTATATATAGTGATCTTCCTGACATATATGCTCTGCGGCATTTCATTAGGTATGTTCGCAGCATTTTGTTATTTTGGATCGTTGCATCTGGTTAAACTGGATTTGACTGGAAGTGGGATTTTATTGTTGGATGCCGGTCTTTCTCTGGCTCTTTTCCTCCAGCATAGCGGTATGGTACGGAAATCATTTCGCCGGTTTCTCTCTCGGTTTATTCCGGAAGCATACGTCAGTGCGTTCTACGCGATCTCCTCAGGCATCGTTTTATTCGCAGTTATCTTCTTCTGGCAGGAATCATGCAATGCGGTTGCGACAGCTAAAGGCGCTCTTCGCTTATTGCTGCGAGCGATCTTTGCCGCATCCATTGTAGGCTTTTACTGGGGAGCGAAGGCCCTGGGCTTTTTCGATCCATTCGGTATCAGGGCAATAAAATACCGCATCCGCGGCAAGAAACCGAAAGAAATGCCTTTGACCATCAGCGGCCCCTATCGCTGGGTGCGCCATCCCATGTATCTTTTTGTTCTGCTCATGATCTGGTCGAACCCTGATATCACCTTGGACAGGTTCTTGTTCAATATCCTCTGGACTGTATGGATATATGTCGGCGCCATGCTTGAAGAAAGGGATCTGGTTGCTGATTTCGGGGAAGCATACAGGGAATATAAACGAAAAGTACCGATGCTTGTTCCGTGGCGGATTCGCCCGTCCTGGCCAGCATGAGCCGATCTCGTCACATGCACTTTGCTTGGGAGATCGAGAACTGCCGAAGATCAATCGGTGCCGGCAGGGCAGACTGTAAGCGTCCTTGGATTTGTAAAGGACTCGGTGGGAATTCAGCGTGTAGAATTCCGCGTGGGCCATGAAGGGACGTTCAGTGCCGCGAGCGGCGCAGCATTTTGGGAAGCTCAGATCAAGCTTCCCCCGGGCCACCACGCTATCTTTGTAAGAGCTATCGATGAGACAGGTCTCCAGTCGACGGTGAGGTTTCACTTAGTTGCCCAGTAGACCGCCGACGGTGCAACCGCAGGTGCGAGAATCACTATTTTGATTCTTCGAGCACGTATCGCACCTTCATTTCCAAGTCCTTGCGAAGGGAGTTATAGACAGAACAATACTTATCATGAGACAAGGATACGGCACGGTCAACCTTCTGGGCATTAAGGTTCTTCCCTCCTATGTACAAGACTATCTCAATGGCCTTGAAATACTGCGGCGGTGTCGGATTTCGCTCTCCCTCGAGTTCCATCTTGAAACTTGTCAGTTGGACCCGCATCTTCTGTAAAAACATTACAATGTCTATCCCCATGCAACCGGCGAGACTCAGAAGCAGCGCCTCTGTCGGCCTGCAGCCCCATTGGGCATGGGCATCGAATTCTATCTCATAACCCTGCGCAGTCGTGCCCGTAAAGATAAGTTCCTTATTCCAGGTCAGGGCTGTCTTTGTGATTGGTACTATTTTTTCCTTGTAGCCCGTCAGGGATTCTTCCAGCAAGTCTTTCTCTTCACTTGGCATCTTCTCCCTCTTTTCATCTTACACCTTGGGTCAATCCTTGATCCCGGCAATTTCTTTGGCCAGCTTCTTTTTATAATCGAGATTCCCCTGGCGTGAGATCATAATCCTTTGTGCCTGGGGTGAGCCTGCGCCATGCATGGATTCTGTCCGGTACCCTACCGCCGCCGTCCCGAGGGTGACATTTTCAATGAGGCGCAGTACGCGGCAGCGATGTTCAGTGGGAACCGACGCAACCCCTTTGAAATATTTTTCCACAACCTTGCCGATCTCAGGGTGGCGCAGATCCTGTTCCGAGGCCATGGTGACCATCAATCCCCCGGCAATATCCTCCGCAAGTCTCGCGATCTCGTAGGGGAGGCGCGTAACATTCTGTTTGCAGACATTGGCGAGGAGGAGATCGATCAGGTAGTTGCCGGATGCAGTCTCGTGCCCTTCCGCCGAACAGGCAATCCCGCAGGCGTAAAGGGTCTCATTGAGGTGCATCATTTCGATAAGCTTGTCCTTGATGTGGGATGCCTTGGCTGCACCATTGTAATCGGCAGCCAGAGCCGCAGCACCGATGAGCACGTCGCCGACGCCGACCTTGCAGCCGCCATAACTCTGGCGGTGATACCC
>JBEKXK010000054.1:0-24178 GCA_049512055.1 Syntrophales bacterium
CCGGCGACAGCGGCAGAGAGATCCCCTCCGCCTCCAAGAAATGCACCGGCAAGAACTGCAGCGAGCGTAGCCATACCAATCTTCTGCGATTTTTCTATGATACTCGCCACATGCCTTTTATTGATATGTCCTATCTCATGTGCAAGTACGGAGGCTAACTCACTCTCCGTTTCAACCAGGGTGATTAAGCCTCTATTGACATATACATAGCCGCCAGGCGTGGCAAAGGCATTGATTGCCGAACTCTTTATCACGGAGAATCGAAAGTCAAAAGGAGCCTTCTCACTTTGGGCGACTAGTTTATTTCCCAATTGATTGATGTACGCGTCTATTCTCTGGTCATGGATCAAGACGTCGCTTTTGTCTAGCCTCTCATAAAATTCCTTGCCCAGTTTCTTTTCATCTTCGATGGTAAAAGAAGCATGGGCTAATCCAGCGGTCTGAAAGATCAGAAACACAATCAGGGCAGGGATGATTCCCATCCCGTTTCTTCGAAAAATGGGGAATTGATTCAATGGGCAAACTCTCCAATTCGGAAATTATCATTTGATTATTAGGAGCCTTGTTATGGTCAAATGATGACATGCCGTTTACTTATTATCTCTTTTGGCGGTCATAATCAAGTCATCGTTTATGCCGTCTCATCGGAGATGTAAAGACGATAGCTTTTGGTTGGCGTTACTATTTAATATTGTTAAGGGTTGATCAATATGCTATAGCGTTAGCGTTTGGGCTCATGTCACGCGGGAGCTGCGTTCGTCTTCAACAGGTTGTGTCAGGTATTTCTAAAGGCGCTTAACGATGAAGAAAAAATTCGTTGTTACCATTGACGGCCCTGCCGGTGCAGGAAAGAGTACAGTCAGCAAGGCCCTTGCAAGAAGATTATCATATATTTATCTGGATACGGGTGCTCTCTACAGGGCGTTTGCCTATAAAGTTATCCAGGAGGGGATTCTGCAGGACGACGTAAAGGCACTTGCCGCCTTATGTGCTCGCATAGAGATATCTCTCAAGAACATAGACGGCAGCTTAAATGTTTTTATAGATGGTGCAAATGTAACGAAAAGGATCAGGAGTGAGGAAGTGGGACTTGTCGCGTCAACGGTTTCGGCAGTCTCCGCAGTCCGGGAGAGACTACTGTCAATCCAGCGCAATGCGGGGAAGAAAGGAGGTATAGTCGCCGAAGGCAGAGACATGGGGACAGTGGTTTTTCCAATGGCCGATTATAAGTTTTATTTAGATGCGGACGTGGAGGAGAGAGTTAAGAGGCGCTACAGTGAACTGCTCAGGCAGGGCGGCAGTGCGGACTATACGGCAGTTGCCGGGGATTTAGTTGTCAGGGATAGGCAAGATCAGGAGAGAAAATTAGCCCCTCTGAAGGCCTCCGGAGACGCAATTATTGTGGACTCCACATGCATGAGCGTCGCAGCAGTTGTTGAAAAGATGATTTCTATAATCAAGGGTGCATGCTCCTCCATTGAGGAGCGTAAATAGCTGATGCGGCGTGACTTTAAACTGCATCGAATTCATTGGAAATTCTATGCGGATTGACCTCATCCGAGAAATTTTGAATTAGCTTGATATTTCATAACCAGTATGCTACTTCAATCTGTCTTATGAAAGTTTTTTATAAAATTCAGGGGGTAACGGTTTAATGGTTAACAGCAATAACTCAATTTCTAAAGAACAAAGTAAAGGTGAGAAGGTTAAGGAAAAATCGCCAACCGAAAAAGCAGTTCCTCAAAAAGTTGCCGGTAAGGATGAGGATGTCGGGTTTAAGGAATTATACGAACAGAGTTTGCAGAGCGTTCAGTTAGGTCAGATCGTGACAGGTAAGGTTGTTCAGATAAATAGTGACGTTCTTATGGTAGATGTCGGCTGGAAAACGGAAGGCTATATTCCGGCAAGGGAATTAAAGGATGAAGAAGGGAATATTCCATTTGCCGTTGGTGATGAACTGGAAGTCTTGGTCGACAGAAGGGATACGGAAGGCAATCTGGTCCTGTCAAGGGATAAGGCTGTAAAGATTAAAGTTTGGGATGATGTTAAAAATGCGTGTGAGCATAATATTCCCGTAAAGGGTACGGTCGTAGAGAGAGTTAAGGGTGGACTCTCTGTAGATATCGGAATTTTGGCCTTTCTCCCCGGTTCTCAGGTGGATGTCCGTCCGGTGAGGGACCTCGATAAATACGTTGGGCAGATATTGATGTTCAATGTCCTCAAGTATGACAGGAAGAGAAACAATGTCGTGCTCTCCAGGAGATCTATATTGGAGCAGGAAAGGGTTGCGGCAAAGAGGGAGACCCTCGAAGGTATCGAGGAAGGAAAGATTATGGAAGGGGTTATCAAGAATATAACCGATTACGGACTCTTCATAGATTTAGGCGGGATTGACGGTCTTCTCCATGTAACCGACATATCGTGGGGAAGAATTACGCGACCGTCGGACAATTTTTCCAAAGGCGATAAGATAAGAGTTAAGGTCCTTTCTTTTGATAGGGAAAAGGAGCGGGTTTCGCTGGGTCTCAAGCAGCTGATGGACAATCCCTGGGAGATGATTGAGCGGAAATACGCCGTGGGATCCGTGATTGAGGGCAAAGTGGTAAATCTCACAGATTACGGAGTCTTTGTGGAAATGGAACCGGGTGTGGAGGGTCTTGTGCATATAACAGAAATGTTCTGGACAAGAGAAATTAAACATCCGTCTAAAGTCTTGTCGGTGGGTGATATTGTGAAAGTCATGGTTCTTGACGTCAATCCGGAGGTAAAGCGTATCTCTCTAGGTTTAAAACAGACAACCGAAAACCCATGGGAGGCGCTTAAACACAAATACCCCGAGGGGAGCATCGTCAAAGGTGTTATACGGAATATCACAAACTTCGGTTTTTTCGTCGGAATTGAGGAAGGAATAGATGGCCTTGTCCATGTATCTGATATTTCCTGGAAGCAGAATATAAAACACCCTTCGGAATTGTATAAGAAGGGTCAGGAAGTCGAGGCAATGGTCTTGAATATTGACGTGGCGAATGAAAAATTCTCTCTGGGAATAAAGCAGGTGGACAAGAACCCCTGGGATGAGAAGAATTTCATTTATGCTGCAGGGTCGGTCATTAACGGCAAGGTGACCAATGTGACTGACTTCGGTATTTTTGTAGAACTGGAAGAAGGAGTCGAAGGCCTAGTTCATGTATCGGAGTTGAGCCATAAGAGGGTAAAGGCCGCGTCAGAGATATATGCTGTGGGCGATGTAGTATCAGCAATCGTCAAAAGTGTCGATTTGCAGAATAGAAGGATCAGACTGAGCATAAAAGACTATGAATCACCATCTGAGGGATCTTCTTCAGTCACGCAGTACTTGAACAACAAAGAAAATGTCGGTTCGAATCTTGGCAAGGTCTTGGCCGATGTAAAAATGGCAGAGAATGACAAGGGATAATTTCAAACCGTGAGAAAACACCCCGTTATCTTAGGCATATTCCTTTTGCTTCTGATTGTAGTAGTATTTTTTTTGCTCGTTTATGTTTTAGGATCGTCAAGGGAAGACGGGCATTCATTTGCCCTTGACAACAAGGTAGGCGTTGTAAAAGTCGAAGGGTTCATTGGCGATACACGTGATGCTATTGAACAGCTGAATCAATTTGGCAAAGACGACACCATCAAGGCAGTTGTTCTGAGAATTGATTCGCCGGGAGGAGGGGTTGCTTCTTCGCAGGAGATCTATGAAGCTGTGATTGAACTGAAAAAAAAGAAGAGAGTTGTAACGTCCATGGGGTCTGTAGCAGCATCCGGAGGTTATATGATTGCCTGTGCCACAGATAAAATTGTAGCCAATCCGGGAACGATGACGGGCAGTATTTCCGCAGTCATGCACTTTGCCAATGCGGAGGAGCTGCTAAAGAAGTTGGGACTGAAAGCATCAGTCGTTAAGAGTGGAAAGTTCAAGGACATAGGCTCACCCGTAAGGGAGATGACCTCTGAAGAAAGAGCGCTGATTCAAGAACTGGTTGATGATATTTACGATCAGTTTCTCGATATGGTGGCCCGCGACAGAAAAATCCCAAAGGAGAACCTGCGAAAGATCGCTGATGGGAGGATTTTTACGGGTAGACAAGCTCAGAAATTGGGTCTTGTCGACTATTTGGGTGATATGGGGTATGCCGTCACGCTTGCCGGAGAAATCTCCGGGATAAAGGGGAAGCCTGAGGTCATATACCCAAAGAAAAAAGGATTAAGATTCTGGGATTATTTCTTCCGTGAGATGTTTACAGCCCTTGAGCTTCAGATGCGGGGAAAAGCAGAGCAGTTCAACGGTATTCTGTATCTCTCACCCATTGCAGATTACAGTTAAAGCGCTGTTTCATGACGAAAAGAGAGCTTATTAAAAGGGTTCACGAGAAAGTCGGAGATTATCCCCCCAGAGATATAGCCTATGCAGTTCATCTTATTTTCGCGGCAATGAGCAGCGCACTGAAAAGGGGTGAACGGATAGAAATCAGGGGCTTCGGAAACTTCACGGTGAGAAATCGAAAGCAAATTCAGGGTAGAAATCCAAAAACCTCAGTTGTGATAAACCTTCCCGCAAGAAAAGTACCTTTCTTTAAGGTCGGCAAAGACCTCAATGACATGGTAAATCGATATAGGTAAACTGCGAGCTTATATAAAATCCCAGTCACTGTCCGGTGACGCAAAATCTTTCAGCTGTTCTCTCCTTTTCTTATGCTGCAGCTTCTTGAGAGCTTTGGCCTCTATTTGCCTTATCCTCTCGCGGGTTACGCCCATCATCTCACCGACTTCCTCAAGCGTAAAAGGCCCATAATTGCAGGCAACCCATGTGCAGTTCAAGAAAGTTTCATTCTTAAGCCGCCATTCACAGGTCGTATCCTGGCAGGCTTCTGATATTAAGTGCCCCTTTTTCTTACACCTGTAGGTGTTTATCAATTTGCTCAATCTTACACCCCGCAACTCATTGTTGTTTGAGACTGCTTAGGTTGCAAAGCGCATCATCAAACACTACAACAAAAATTTGCCCATAATTTAAGCGCTCGTCATTTATTTGTCAACAATAATTGATTAAAATTATGCGGAATTTCGGCGCGAATTACTGTTCTATTCATCATTAAGGCAGCCGGCGCGGCTCTTAAGGCGCCTGAGACGGTAAATCAATAGATCTCTTTCTAAAGCTGTCCGGGAACGGGGTAGGCTGAGAGCCTCGTTTATTATATCGATAGCTTTCCTATAATCACGCCGCCTATGCTCGAGATACTTAGCCATCTCTTCCACGGCAAAAAAGTTACCGGGATCTTGGAGAAGCATTGTGTCCCAGAACTGGACGGCGTCTTTCCAACTGCCATGGCGTTTGTGGATTAGGGAAAGGCTTTTCCTCGCTTCTAAGGTCGCATGAACGTTATCTGCTTTAATCAGTGCCTCAAGGATAGTCCGCGCGCCAAACGAGTCGCCGCGGTCAACGAGGAGGCGCGACGCTGCCAGAAGGTCAGCATGTTCGTTCCTTAGGATATTGGGCTCAGGGTCCAACAATTCGGCAAGGTGAGCCGAAAGGGCCGCCATGGAAATGACATCGAGGCGGTTGTGTTCAAAGACATCGGCGAGCGGGCGGGGATCGCTATTTCTTAGCCAATCGAAGTAACGCTGAGGAATCTCACTTCCTGGTACATCGCCATAGCGATGAAATCCGATGATATCTTTTTCCATGGTGGACAGACGATTATTTTCCAGTCGATGCCCGAAGAGACGGCGGGCTGGATGAAGGAGATCGAGATTGGGCATGGCTGTCAGGCCGTCAGGCAGACGGTTCAGAATAAAGCGCGTAGATAGAAGACCGACATCGAAGGTCTTGCCGTTGTAGGTCACGAGAAAATTCTTTTCTTGGGCCACCTCGAGCAGAAAGTGGAGACAGGCCTTTTCCTCGGAGAAGTCACGGGCAAACAGTTGTTGCGTAAGGAATGCGTCATCTTCAAACCAGCCAAGACCGATGAGAAAAGCGAACGTGCCTGTGCCGCCTGCCAGTCCGGTGGTTTCCGTGTCAAGAAATAAGGCATCTTTGGAATGGAACGAAGCGATATCGGCGTTATTAGCGAGAAGTGATGCGGCCTTCATATCAAGGGCCGACATTTCTCTGATAATGCGGCTGCCGTGCTTCGAAGAGCCGGCATGGTGCCCATGGACGATGAAGAATTTTCCGAAGGCATTGACAATCTCTTCGCCCCGAATTACATCCTTAAGAGGGAAGCGGTTTTCGTATGGCTCGGAAGCGGGCTTCCGCGTAATCGTGGGGCGCCGCGACGTGATGGTTTCGATGCGCCTCCGCAGTTCGCTGATCTCATCAGCCCTTGGGGATTTCCTTTGCTTGGGTGAATTCTCGCCTGTCAGGCGTTGCAGCCGTTTGATTGTGCTCATGTCTTCCAGATAATCAAATCAAGGATGGCAAGGACCGTTTCTTTGGCCGCAGGACCTACCTCAAGTGTTGGTCCCACACAACTCGGGCAGCCATATCTGCAAGGACAGTTCCGAATGAGACTCAGTGCTGAGGCCAGCAGACGGTCATGCTCTTGATAGAGAAGGTCTGAAAAGCCGATCCCTCCCGGATAGGCATCAAAGATAAACACGGTTGGGTCAAAGGCGTCCGCCATCACGCCCGTTGCATCTGTGGCGGTCTGAGGCGAAGTTGTAATGTAACGCGATCCGGCTCCATGGCGGACAAACCATTCACCGCTCTTGTCGCCGATACATCTGTCGATATCGTGCGCGTCGGACATAAGGAGCATCGATGAAAGGTGATGAAGGCTGTAAGCGAGGCCAGCAAGTCCGTCAATTATCTCTGACTGAGTGTAGGAGAGCCCGTTGAGCATATCTCTGGGAATGGTGAACCAGTAGCTCGTCGTGTGCATATCTTTTTCCGGAAGCGTCACATCCCCGTAACCGAGATTCTCGGAAGTGTAAAATTTAATCTTCTTATATCCCACAACCTTTCGCACCACTTGTACCTCGCCGTGTTCAACGATGATCTTTTGCCGGTATTTCTGGGCGAAGCTGTCGATGACCCGGACATTTGTATAAGTCATGGCATCGGTGTAATAATCCACATCGACCTTGTGGACAAACGCCGTCTTCCGTTCGAGATCGAGCTTGTCCACATAGAATTGCTGCGATTCTACCATGTAGATGGCATCGTCATGAACCATGGAAAAGGCGCTGTCCCAGTCTATCTCGGCGATTACTTTATGCGCCCCTGTATCTGTGGTGTCAACGACCACGACATTTTCAGGATTGATGCTTCGGAGACTCACTTCATCGGCGGGATAGCTTTCCGCCGTCCAGTGCCAGCGGTTATCGACCTTGTGCAGGATGCCTTTCTCTTCAAGATAGTTAAGGAGTTCCTCAAGATTTTCGCTCCCGAAGTGTTCTCCTTTCTCGAAGGGAAGTTCAAAGGCGGCGCTCTTCAGATGGTGCAGGAGTATGAGGAGATTTTCGGGATTGACGCGGCAGTGCTCCGGTGACCGGGAAAAGAAGTAGTCCGGGTTCTCCACGATGAACTGATCCATCGGGTTACTCCTGGCAATGAGTATGGCCAGGCTGTGACCCATCCGTCTTCCTGCTCTTCCGGCCTGCTGCCACGTGCTCGCGATAGAACCGGGATATCCAACCATGATGCATGATTCCAGATCGCCGATGTCGATTCCCAGCTCGAGGGCGTTAGTGCAGACCACGCCCATTACCTCGCGCTCGCGAAGTCCCTGCTCTATTTCTCTCCGCAGATTTGGCAGGTAGCCACCCCGGTAGCCCGTGACAAAGTGTGTATCGAGGGCCTTCCCTTTGGCAAATTGATCCTTGAGGTACTTTGTGAGTATCTCGACATTCAGGCGGCTCGTGGTAAACACGATGGTCTGGATTTCATTTTGGATAAGTTCTGCTGCCAGCTTTCTCGCCGGTGTCATTGCAGATTGACGGATTCCCAGCTCACGATTGACGATGGGTGGGTTGTACATGATAAACGTTTTCGAAGCCGTCGGAGCTCCGCTCCTATCGATCAGTTCCACGGGCCTCTCCAGAAGACGCTCAGCATGCTCCTTCGGGTTCGCAACTGTTGCCGAACAGCAGATGAAGATAGGCTCCTGGCCGTAAAAACGGCAAATCCTGACGAGGCGTCTGATGACGTTTGTAAAATGGGAGCCGAACACCCCCCTGTAGACATGAAGCTCGTCGATGACTATATATCTAAGATTTGCAAAAAGCTTCTGCCATTTCGTGTGGTGCGGGAGTATTCCCGCATGGAGCATGTCCGGGTTTGTGACTACGACATGTCCCTGCTTACGTATGGCCTGGCGGGCATCGTCCGGCGTGTCGCCGTCGTAGGTATATGTCTTTATGTCCGCCCGCAAGGCGGTGATCAGACTGTGTACCTCATGCATCTGATCCTGGGCGAGCGCCTTGGTAGGAAAGATGTAGATGGCGCGTGTTTCCGGCTCTTCGATGATTTTGTTCAGGACGGGAATGTTATAACAGAACGTTTTCCCGCTCGCTGTAGGGGTGATGATCACCACATCACGGCCTTTTCCAACCAGATGCAGCGCCTCGGCCTGGTGGCTGTAAAGTTGATATATTCCTCTTGCCTTGAGGATGGATTGAATGCTCGGGTGAACCCAATCGGGGAAGGGGGCGAATTTACCCTCAAAAGCGGGCAGCTTCTTCAGCGCCCGGACGTTTTCCATGAAGCGCCGGTCGTTTACCTTCCGGGATAGCACTTCTTTGATGGTCAAGGTGGGCATAGAAGCTCCGTATTATTTCGCGCCCGTTGGTTTGCTCAAGGTATATTCCGAGAGAAGCATCAAACAATTAACGATACTGCCGGAATTTCGGCCGAAGGGGGAAATCCTGTCATTTGTCTTTCAAGTCCCCCATCTATTTACCCTCTTTCTCATTCTTCTACAACATATTTTTACAGATGTGAAATCCAGGTTGGATTCGTGCCGCTATTTGTATTATAGCAGTAATATATTGACTATTGACAAACGAATGAATTCTCCTTAACAGTGATTTGTGAGGCCGGTTTATCCGATGGGAATATTGGATTCCGGGCTAATAGCGTGGAGGATATCTGTGAAAATTCACCGTTGTAAGTGGGCCAGCACTGCGGCTCTGATAGACTATCACGACCTTGAATGGGGTGTGCCGATCCATGATGATCGAGCTCTGTTCGAGTTTCTCATCCTGGAGGGTATGCAGGCAGGCCTGAGCTGGGAAACTGTCTTGAGAAAGCGCATTAGCTACCGAGCTGCCTTCGATAACTTTGACCCCTCCGCCATTGCAGTTTATAGGCAAATCAAGATCAGGCAGCTGCTTGCGAATCAGAATATCATACGAAATCGGCTGAAGATTGAGGCTGCCATCGGGAATGCGAAATCGTTCCTTGTCCTGCAGAAGGAGTTCGGCACGTTCAACGAGTATGTCTGGAGATTCGTTGGTGGCCGGCCGAAGCAGAATAAATATCGATCGGGGGACGATATCCCCGCGCAAACAACAGAATCAAATGAGCTGAGTATGGATTTGCGGCGATACAGGTTTAAGTTTGCGGGTCCGACAATCTGCTATGCTTTCATGCAGGCAGTAGGGATGGTCAATGATCATCTCGTGGATTGTTTCCGTCATAAACAGGTCGGCTCATTGGCTTGATTACACAGGCGGCCGTGAGAGATCACAGGGAAGCATATAGCTGAAACGGGACAGGCGTTTGGCCTGTCCCGTCGGGCAGGGTGATATCTTAACCGAGGATGGCCTTCAAATCCGCCTCCGGCGTTGTGATAGGCTTGATGTCGAATTTCTTGATGAGAAAATCGAGGACGTTGGGTGAGGTGAACGCCGGAAGAGACGGCCCCAGACGGATATTCTTTATGCCGAGTGAGAGCAGTGTAAGGAGAATTGCGACCGCCTTCTGCTCGTACCATGAGAGTACCATGGAAAGAGGAAGCTCATTCACACCGACACCAAAAGCCTTGGAAAGTGCCACGGCGACCTGAATCGCCGAGTAGGCGTCGTTGCACTGTCCGACGTCGAGCAACCTCGGAATCCCTCCAATGTCCCCCAGGTCTTTATCAAAAAAGCGAAACTTGCCGCACGCGAGTGTAAGGACCACGCAATCCTTCGGAATCAGCTCGACAAACTTTGTGTAATAGTTGCGGCCCGGCTTTGCGCCGTCGCAGCCGGCGACGAGGAAGAAATGGCGGATATTCTTATTCTTGACGGCTTCAATGATTTTATCGGCGACACTCAATATGGCATTCCTGCCGAAGCCGACAGTGACAGATCCGCTGTCTGTATCGGCGGTGAAGCCGGGCAGCGCCAGTGCCCTCTTGATCACCGCTGTGAAATTACGGTTTGTAATATGGCTGACGCCGGGCCAGCCTACCTGTCCGGAAGTAAAGATATTTGGCAAATACGATGACTGCGGCCTCTGGATGCAGTTTGTCGTCATAAGAATAGCACCGGGAAAGTCGCCGAACTCCTTTGCCTGATTCTGCCAGGCCGTGCCATAGTGACCGTAGAAATGCTCATACTTCTTCAAGGCGGGATAGCCGTGAGACGGGAGCATCTCTCCGTGCGTGTACACATAGATGCCCTTTCCCGCAGTCTGTCTCAGGAGTTCTTCCAAGTCTTTAAGATCATGCCCCGAGACAAGAATAGCCTTGCCCTTCTTTGAGCCAAGGGGAACCTTGGTCGGCACAGGGTGACCGTAAGCGCCCGTGTGCGCGGCATCAAGGAGTTCCATCGCCCTGAGATTCGTTTCGCCGCACTTGAGAACCAGATTTACTCCTTCGTCGAGCGTCATATTCTCATTTGTAAGCTGGGCCAGCCCTTCCTGCATAAACGCATATACCGCGGTATCCTCCTTGCCGAGAATTACAGCGTGGTCTGCATAGGCCGCAATTCCGCGTATGCCGAAGAGCGCTGTGTGCTTGAGAGAGAGAACATCGTCACTCACGGCAGGATAGGATTTCAATCCCGTTTTCTCGCCTTGTGCCACCAGTTTATCGGTGGCGGGAGCCGGTTTCAAGCGGACGGAATCATGTGCGAAAGTGATATTTCCGCCTGCCCCCTTGACCTTGATAAGCAGGGCATCTCTGTATTGAACGGATTGCCGGAGTAAGGCTGCAAATCGTTCGGGATCAAAGTTGACATTGGTCAGCGTGGCAAAAAGGGAGCCGCAGATAAACACATCAACATCGCGGTCAACGATGCCGACCTTTCTCCCTTCGGCTGCGACGAGAGAAAGCCCTGTAAGGGCATATGTCAACAGGTCCTGTAATGCGGCAACGTCTGCCTGTTTGCCGCAGACGCCGGCGTTGGTACATGCCTCACCTTTTGCAGTTTGTTCACATTGGTAGCAAAACATAATTGGTCTCCTTTAAATCTGTTTTGTCGGGTTCAGAGAAAGAACCGAGATAATATGAAGTATGGCACAATAATTTGCAACGGTCATTGACTTATGTCAATAGACCTTGATATTCGGTGCTCGCAAACTGTTTCTTTCGCATAGGCGGAGCGCAGGTGTTACTTGAAAAGATCATCAAGCTTCCTTCGGAACGAGTCCTTATCGCCTTTTGCCATTCCTTCCAAGGCACTGTCCTTGAATTTGAAGTAATCGCAGAAGTTGGCTCGATCCTTATCAAGGACCCTCTCCGCCTGAGACTCACGGCACTGATTGTAATACTTCGGGTCGTAGTGGCGGCAGTTGAGGCAGCAACGTAGGTCCGCCTGGCACATAGGGCATATGTCTTTGCGTCCTACTGTCTTGGGAACATCAATTTCTTTCTTGCATTTGTGGCATAACGTCATAAACGCGGTAATATCTTAATGGCTATCTTCTATTGTAAATCTGCATAAAGCAGAAATTCGTGGTAGCTCCTCATTTCAGGATTCCCATTACTTCTATGGAGGGAATATCCGTAGGGTGTGTTTTCTTCATGTATGCAGTAATCCTCACATAACTGTTTCCTTATCCTCGCCATCGGCCAAAGATTATGCATGTCGCATGATTTTAATTAGCCCCGGAAGTATGTATTTGATTAAGGCATGATTTTCTTGCGACGCATAGTACGCAGATTGCGCGAATCAATATATAACTAAGTGTAGTTTAAGTGTTCAAAGGATTCAATAACTTTTTACTGCGATGAATTGTGAAAGAAGATGGACCGATGCAAAGGGGTTTTCCGGATGGACGAATAAGCTGCCGTGTTATATTTCCGACAATGACCAAAGAAAAAATTTTTATTGATAAGGAGAAGCTTTAGTGGTATTAGGCCTGCGAGTAGCATCATGAACCATATCATGATCCGGATGACGTCGTCACTCTACGAAGTTCAGGAAGGGAAAGAATGCTTTCTATCCCAGTCGACGGAAGTTAATTACGGACGGAAACTTGCTGGGGGATCGTTCAATGGTAGGACAACGGACTCTGACTCCGTATATCCAGGTTCGAATCCTGGTCTCCCAGCCAAATGAACCGGACAAGTAGCTGCCTGAACCTGTCCGGGATATCCGAGAAAAATTCAATTTAACCAATTCTCTGACTAATTGTGCTTTTTAGTAGTTTTCCCCCATTAGTTGCGCTGCAGTTATGAAGCAGCTGTCACATGCCGTGTTTCATGTCTCATGGAAATATTCCCGTCTTAAAAACGTCGGGTAACATGCCTGCGCTGTCAGAATAGACGTTATATCTCCAAGGCCATGAGCCGGTGCCGGATATTATGGCACTGCAATTATTTCCCCTTCTCCGTGATTTTTGTCCAGGAATCGCGTAATGTTACCGTCCGGTTGAACACCAGAGCCTTGTCGTCGGAATAACGAACTGGATCAACGCAGAAATAGCCTACCCTTTCAAACTGGAAGGGATTTCCGGGCACGGCATCTGCCAGGCTTGGCTCCACTTGGCATGATCGGAGAGTTTCGAGCGATTTGGGATCCAGGTTCTCCGTTATGTCGGCGCCTTCTGCGAGGGGATCGGCGACGCGGAAAAGACGCTCATAGAGGCGGACTTCGGCAGGAACGGCATGCGCCGCTGACACCCAGTGGATGGTTGCGTCCACCTTGCGTCCATCGGGGGCAAATCCGCTTCGCGTCTCCGGGTCGTACGTACAGTGCACTTCGGTTACTTCTCCCGTGCTGTCATCCTTAGCGATACTCACACACTTCATAAAATAACCGTAGCGCAGACGAACCTCCCTGCCGGGGGCGAGCCGGTAAAACTTCTTCGGTGGGTTCTCCATAAAGTCATCGGCGTCGATGTAGATCTCTCGCGAGAAGGGGACTTTCCGGAAGCCCATGGCGGCCTTCTTGGGATGATAGGGGCAGTCAAACTCCTCAACCTGGCCTGCCGGGTAATTGTCAATCACAACGCGCAGTGGTCTGAGAACAGCCATGACGCGTGGTGCCCTTTCATTTAGATCTTCTCTCACACAGTGCTCAAGGAGGGCCATATCAACGATACTATCGTTCTTGGCAACGCCTATGCGCTCGCAGAAGTTCCGTATGGCCTCTGGGGTGTAACCCCGTCTCCGCATGCCCGATATGGTGGGCATCCGGGGGTCGTCCCAGCCGGCGATAAGCTTTCGTTCGACTAATTCGAGGAGTTTGCGTTTACTCATTATTGTATAGCTGAGGTTGAGACGGGCAAATTCGATCTGCTGAGGTTGATGTTCAACTTTCAATTCGTCGAGAAACCAATCATAAAGAGGACGATTATTTTCAAACTCGAGAGTGCAAATAGAATGGGTAATTCCCTCGATGGAGTCGGAGAGACAATGTGCGAAGTCGTACATGGGATAAATGCACCATGCATCACCGGTTCTATAATGTGTCTCTTTCTTAATGCGGTACATGACCGGGTCACGCATGGTAATATTGGGTGATGCCATATCAATTTTTGCGCGCAGGACATGGGTTCCATCGGGAAACTCTCCCGCCCGCATGCGTTCGAATAGATCCAGGTTCTCTTCAATTGTTCTATTGCGATAAGGGCTTTCTTTGCCCGGCTCCGTGAATGTGCCGCGGTACTGGCGAATCTCATCGGCACTCAGACTGCAAACATAGGCCTTGCTCATCTTTATGAGCTGCAGGGCATATTGGTAGAGTTTTTCATAGTAATCAGAGGCAAAGTATAAACGGTCTTCCCAGTCGAAGCCCAGCCATTTGACATCCCGAATAATGGCATTCACATATTCCATGCTCTCGCCGCTCGGGTCCGTGTCATCCATGCGCAAATTACATGTGCCTTTATATTGGGCGGCGATACCAAAATTAAGGCAGATGGACTTGGCGTGTCCTATATGGGGGTATCCATTAGGCTCGGGCGGGAATCTGGTAGCCGCACGTCCCTGATGTTTGTTGGTTTTCAAGTCGTCTTCAATGATATCCCTGATAAAATCGGACGGAAGCGATGAATTGGTTTGAGCCATATTGCCTATTTCCTTTCTGCTGCTTTCAAGCTATCTTAGGCGTTGTCACTGGGATAGAATGTAGCACATTTTGATTCAGACTTCTGCCATTTTTTGTTTGTTTAGAGATAAATACCTGTGCACGGAAAAAAATTGACGAATTGCCGAGTGTGGGAGATCACAGAACGCAGCATAGCTGGCGGGAAGGATGACCCGGAGACCCGCCGTCAGTATGGGATGAGGGGGCGATATTGGCGGCGCTTTCCTTGCGGGGAAGTCATTGCCGCTGGAGGCAAATTTTACAATTTCTGTAGTGACAGCTCCGGACCTGGCCCACTACTTTATTTCCACAAGCTTCGCCCTTGCCATTCGCGCCTGACTTGTGCCGGGATAATCTTTTGCCAGCCCCTCGAGAAGGAGTTTTGCGCTTGACTTATCACCCAGATTCAGAAAAGAAAACCCCTGTTTGAGCAAGGCATTAGGCACCTTGTTACCCTGCGGATAATCTTTTATTACTTTCTCGTATTCCAGGATTGCCTGTTCATATTTCCTTTCAAAATAGTAACTCTCACCAATCCAGAATTGGGCACTGTCAGAATACTCCGTGTTTGGATATTTTTTCAGAAAGTCTTGAAATCCCTCTCGAGCCTTCTCATACTTCTCTTCCCTGAAAGCTTCATAGGCCGAGTCATAAGCCAAGTCCTGCTCTGTCTTTCCGGGCGCGGTACTATTAGAATTGTCGCTTATGACTTTTTTGCCCTTCGGAGTTTGATTGGGGCTTTTCCCAATCTCCAGGAGATTCTCCATGACATTCATGCGGGATGAGAGTTGATCAAGCAGGTTCTTTATATTGCCGAATTCCTTTTCCTTACGAACGAACTCCGCTTTTATGTCAGACTCGCCTTTGCCCAGTACTTCACGATCTCCCTTCAAGCTCTCCATGTCTTCTCTGATTTCGGTCATATCGGCTGCAATATCGGCAATCCTCTTGCGTAATTCGGTCATTGTCTGATCATTCTTTTCCGCATCCTTGCGTATGCCGGCGTTTTCCTCCTTGAGGGCGCGAATTTCCGCGTCGATCTTTCCCTGAGTCTCTTGAAGGTCTATGGTTGTCGCGCAGCCTGTGTAAGACAGAGAATAAAGTATCAAGATTAGAAAAAGAAATTTATTCAATTGCCATACCTCCCATGGACATAACCTTTTCTGGCGGGGATTGCATAGTGCCATCTGCGTGGGGAGAAGTCCTAAGGCACTTGTTATTGATTATCATATATTCATGTCTTTTCAAATAATGAATCGCAATTGGGAAAAATCTCATTTGCCATAATGAAAAAGATGAAGAGAATTGTTTTCTGACAAGACTTCTGCATGCATATGGTCTCTACCGCGAGACAGTCAAATGATATTTATCTCTCGGCGGAAATTGCCCCGGGCCAAAGGTAGTAAAAACCGGTCTTCAGAACGAATATTTCAGGCAGTTCGATGTTGACAGCAGGGACGTTCAAACCGTAAGATGCGGCACTCGACGTATTATAGTAGTTATCATCGGGGAACTCCGTGCGTCTATACGCAACAACTCTGGCGTCGGCAGGGAGACCAGCCAGTTGTTTTGATTCTCTCACTGCATCGCTCAAATAGCAAACCTTGTCCACCAGTCCCAGTTTCATGGCCTCGTCGGCCAGGAAAACGCGGGCAGTCGAAATTTCAGCAAGTGCGTTCCGGTCAGGCTTGCGATGTCTTTGCACGAGGCGGATAAATCGTTCTCCCATATCATCTACGGATTTTTGCATAAATCGTTGTTCTTCTTCGGTGCTCTCTCTGAAAGGAGTACCCATATCTTTGTTCTTTCCGAATTTTTTCACGTCTACGCTGAGGCCGATTTTCTCCATCAGGCCGGCTATCTTCGGCTGAAGGAAGAGAACCCCTACAGAGCCCGTTACTGTTGTCGGGTGTGCCGTAATCATATCCGCAGGAAGAGACACGTAGTAGGCGCCGGAAGTCGCGATATCCATCATGGAAACAGCGATTTTTTTGCCCGTCCGTTCTTTGAAGGATGATATTTCATGGTAAAGGAGATCACTCGCAGTGATTGTGCCACCAGGCGAATTGATCTCGAACAAAACAGCCTTAATACGATCATCTTTTTCAGCTTTCCTTAATTGCGATACGACATTCTCAACCATACTCTGCGACTGGGCGAGAAATCTTTCTTTTGGCGTGTCCGTAATAATTCCATGCATAGGAATCAGCAGGATCTTATCTGAACCTCTGCCTTCAAGAGTAAATTCTTTAAGCGGTTCTCCTGCGTCGCTGAAGAGTTTGATTCTGGGACCTCCGCACGCAGTGACCAAAATCAAAACGAATAGTACTATTATGAGATAAGGTTTTTGCATATGGTTCCTCCCTTACGACCAACCTTCAGATATCACAGAGATTACAGGGTCACACTGCCAGCGCAACTTTTCCACAGGCACTTCAAATCTTTTCATGTCCATGCGGTAAATCCTTACGTAATTATGGGGAACTGTCTTTGAGTGGTGAGATGTATATTCTAAGAATAATAAAGAAATGGTGATTGTCTGTCAATAACAAATCACCACTCTACTTTGACAGAGCAAAGAGTAATGTCATTTAGGAAGATCAGAATTCTATGGGGCTTCGTGCATGGAACATATTTAGAAAATGAGAGGGATGAGCCTTTTTGTGGTTTTCATGTAGGCCTCGTATTCCACAAACTGTTTTTTCAGAAGGCCCTCTTCGAACAGCATCTTTGTTATCAAATCGATGGTGAGGATAAGCCCTGCGGCGATGCGCAGAAAGGAAAAGCTGTCAATGATGAGCGGCCAGACGACGAGCAATACAGCCAGATACATGGGGTGTCTGATGAGTCTGTAAGGCCCTCTTGTTACGAGCACCACCCCCTGCTTCACGAGAGGCGAAATATTGATGTTGCCGATACCCATGACGGAGAAAGCCCAGACCCCGATTGCCATTCCGCCAATCTGGGTAAGAAGAAGCAGAAAATGGTTTGCCACAGGGGAGCCTGACGCAAAGATAAAAATGATACAAGCTAATTGTATAAAGATGAGAATGCGCGCTTCTATTGTATCCGCTGTCATTTCCGGATCAAGAGGCCTTTTTGGAACGGTAGTCGATCATGAAAAGGGCGTCTGCCGACGTGAAACGGCCGATAGGTCCAGTGCTGTACACAGCCTCATCGACTTTGCCGTCCGGTCTGAGGATAAAGCCGGTTGCATGTACGTAACCCTTCGCATCGTCGAAAAAGGCCCCTGTTGCAGCGGCGAACGCCCTCGCATCAAGTCCATAGGCAATCGGGAAGGTCAGTTTTTTTCTCTCTACGGATTTCTGGGCATTTTCGAGACTATCCGTTGAAGCCGCAATTACTTTAATGTTCCTATTATCGTAATCAGAGATGCGTGACTGAAATTCAGCTAACTGCTGACGACAGAACGGTCACCATGATCCTCGGTAAAATAGCAGAACGGTCCAGGAACCGTAAAGCGTATCGGGAATATGGATGGAAGTGCCGTCTGTAAATCGAAGCTCCATCCGCGGAAACAAGTCACCGCTGTCAAGTTTCAGCTTTTCTGTCTGCGCCATAATGACCTCCTGCCTGAGTCCTGCGCGCAAAAATAGAATTTGATAAACTCTTTTTTGAATGTGGAAAGGATATGGATAAATAATTATGGGTTAACAGAATATTTGCTGACTTTCCTTTTTTTAATTAAGTCACTCGTTGTCAGACGTTAGAATGATCGGTTATCAGACAGTATCAGCTTGTTCATGAAGTGGATATATATTCGCATAGCTGTGGAAACCAGCCTTAGTGAAAATCAATCTTTCTTATTTTCTGTTTTGTCAGCGTTTACGGCACCCTCAATTTTCTCTTTCGTGTCTTCCATAGACCGTTTGAAACCCCTTATGGCTTTGCCTATAGCGCTTCCCAACTCAGGAAGTTTGCCGGGACCAAAGATTATGAGGACAATCACCAATATTACCAAAATGTGCATTGGTTGAAGAAGACCTCTCATCTATCTTGCCTCCTATGATATGTAATTTTTTATATTTTATAACATTTTGTCTAAACAGTCAATCAGCATCTTCAGGTGGCGATGACTTGCGCTTGGTATTCGATGAAATATGAACAGGAAGATGAAAGGCAGCAGAATGATTACTCCAGGCGAAAGATATCGATTTGACTTTGAGGATAATGCGTTGTAAGAGTCCTCAAATCTTATCTGAGAAAGAAGGACGTTCTTGCGGTCTCAAGATTGCCCTAAGGGATTGTTTTTTAGTAAAGATTTTCTTAAACCACTCATCTCGTTAATTCTAAGGACATAAGCCTTGGCTCCAGCTAAACAAGATAAACGGATGGTCGTATCGAATAACCGCTGCATCCTCCAGATTTTGCTGCTAATCATATTAGTTATCGTAGGTATTAAGTTCGCTTTCAGCTACAAATATTACGCGTATATTGATTATTACAACCAGAAAATTGTTTATTTCATCGAATCATTTCATCCTTATGATGATCTCGTTTTCATCATTATTCAAATCTTTCAAGTATTGACAGTGGGAACACTACCTGCCGAAATATCCGGATTTGTCGGCGGCTATCTCTACGGCCCCGTCGTAGGGGCAATCTATTCAACAATAGGTCTCAGCGTTGGTTCATGGTTAGCCTTTCTGCTCTCTCGGACATTCGGGTTGCCGCTCGTGAGAAGGCTGGTAAGGCCTTCGATTATGGAGAAATACGATCACGTCATCGAAATGCGGGGGCCCTTAGTCTGGTTCATACTTTTTCTGATTCCGGGGTTTCCTAAAGCTGCACTCTGTTACATAGTAGGTCTGAGCCATATGAATGAATATCTGGACATTCATGGCTGTTTCGACTGTGGGTAGGTTATTTGGGACCATATTGCTTTCGGTAAGCGGAGATAGTTTTAGGGCCTTGCGCATCTGGGTGCTTCTCTTAATTCTGATATTCGTTGTTGTATTTTTTCTGCTGATTTTCATCTATCGAGACAGGTTGCTCAAAATGGCTGGAAAAAAAGAGAGGTAGGCAAACGGATAAACAAGATTCATACAAGAAGGAAGAATTTAAGCTGTCAAGTTCGGTTATGGTTGCTCGTTACGCGAGGTATAGAGCTTTCAGCCCATCAAAAACTTTTTATAAATTTCACAAAGATCAAAATCAGAAGGAAGATCAAATAAAATCTCAAAAAGTATAGCGCAACCTTGGTCGTTCTGGTCATTTGTACGCGGGGCATTTCATCCTCCTCAAATCTTGATCCGGGTTTCCACACCCTTCATGATGTCATTGTAGCGTATAACACCAAGAATATTATCCTGGTTGTCTACAACGGGTATCATCCTGTAGTGATACTTGGCGAACATTTCAGACAGGTCGTCCTGAACATCGTCCTCCTCTGCGGTTACCACAGGCGCTATCATAATCTCGCCAAGAGTTAGGTGGTCGGCTGCAAGAATCAATTCACGTAGATCGATGACGCCGAGGAGCGGCTGGCCATTCTCGCCGACAACATATATATAAGAAATACTTTCCGGCTCCAGGGAGGATTGCCTGATTTTCTTCAATGCCTCGCTGACAGTTGTTTCCTTCGCCATGGTAAGGAAGTCGGAGGACATCATTCCTTTAGCCGTCGCTTCCCGTTCAGACAGGATAGCTTTTACACGATTTGCCTGCTCCTGCGGGAGCAGTTCCATCAACTCAGAAACATAATCATGGGGTAACACTGAAAATAAGCTGGCCAATTGAGGAATATTCATTTCTGAAAAGATGTTGCGGGCTCGCTCCTTGCGAAGAGCGGCGATGATCTGGCGCTGTGTCCGCGGCTCCGCTTCCGCGAGGGTTTCAGCGGCCTTCTCCGAATCGAGGGCCGAAAAGAGGGCATCCTTTTCCTCTTTGCCCAGTTCTTCGAGCATATCGGCCAGATCCTCGCTGGGTAGTTCATGAATCTGTCTGCGGGTAACTGACAGTGATACCTTGTCGGTAGATACGGCGTCTTCAACGGATAGAGGTTGAACATACTTCCAGGAAATAAGGTCATCCTTCATCCAGTTAAGTTTCCCCAAACCCCAGCGTCGCAGGAAACCGTTGAAGGAAATATCGACATGGACGAGGAGAAACCGTCCCTTTGCTTCGAGGAGATGAACGTCATTGACCACCTCGACGCGCCTGTCATCCATGTCCACGACGGTGCGACCCATCAGATGCTTATCCATAAGTATCCAGCCAGGCTGGTCGACGAAGGGAGGGTATTCGTTTCCTTCATCAGGGGGCTGAACAAAAATTGCGTCGTCTTCGATGCGGAGGACTCTGTTCCACGGGATGAATGTGGTGGGTTTGCCCCAGCCACGCTCGATATAAATGCCGACAGCTTCGGGGTAAGGCTCAGCAACAGCAAAGACGAGATCAGTGAGTCTGCCGATGCGGTTCCCGATCTTTCCTATACAGATGGGCTTTTTTAAGAGCTCTGAGAAATAGATGAACCGATAACTGCCTATTCCGTGGGGCAGGTCTGGGACTTTTAATTTCTGATTCATCTCTGCCATATCCTTACTCCTCTTGAGGTTATTTGAATAAGTCCGGGAAAAGCGTGCTGATGCCCAACAAAGATGACATGATCACGACGAGAAAGACAATGGACCAGTTCATGATGTTTTCCCAGAGAGTATTGACATGCCCACCCATGAGGGGTTTATCATTGAGCAGCAAGAGCAGAAAGACGAGCGCTGCCGGAAGCAGGGTCACCGCAACAACCTGCACAAACATCGTAATGGTGATTAAAGGAGCGCCTGGGATCAGAACGACGACTCCCGAAGTGATTAGCATAACAAGGTAAATCGAATAGAACCACGGTGCTTCCTTGACTTTCTTGTTCAAGGAATGCGCCCACCCGAAAACTTCCCCCACAGCCCATGAGGTGGATAGGGAAATGCAGAGAGCTCCCAGGAAACCAGCGTCAAAAAGACCGATGGCGAATAGTTTTCGGGCCAGGTTGCCCTGTCCGACGGGGAGGAATGGCACGATGGCCTCAGCTGTCTGGGCTGCATCCTCGATGAGAATGGACGGCTTGTGGAAAAAAAAGACCGCTGCTGTGGCGACGATGATAAAAACCGCAACAATGCATGTTGACATTGACCCAATAAAAGTTTCCAATTTGCCATACTTGATGTCATGGATGTCCAGACCCTTATCGACGACGGCGCTCTGCTGGAAAAAGAGCATCCAAGGGGCAATAGTAGTTCCGATGTTGGCCAGAATGATGAAGATCAGGTCTGCGTTAAAGACATCCAAATCAGGACGATAGAATCCTTTAAATACCGCGTTCCATGTGGGAGCATTTGGCGTTTCCATGGCCCAGAGGGCGGCGGGGATGTAAACGAGATTAAAGCAGCAGAAGAAAAGCGTTATTTTTTCAAAGGTCCAGTATTGACCTGAAACGATTACAGTAAAAAGAATTGCTGTAACCACGATGACGGTCAGCCACGGCGGTACTCCGAAAAGACTCATCGCTGCCGTCATCCCCACATATTCCGTTACCAAGGTGAGCCAGTTTACTATAGTCAGATCAATTAGAGAAAACCACCCCCAGAAGGGGCCAAATCCGTCAAAGATTGCCTCCGCATGGCCGCGCTTGGTAACAGCCCCCAGGCGCACTGTCATCTCCTGAACGTAATAGGCCATGGGAAGAAGGATGATGAACATCCATAGCAGGGAAAAGCCATACTTGGAACCTGTCACGGCATACGTCGAAATACCTCCTGCATCGTTATCAGCAACCATTACAATAATGCCCGGGCCGAGAACTGAGAGAAATATGATGAACTGCCTACGAAAGCGATTCAGGATGTGGATACTCTTGCTTACCCAGAACATAAGACGCGCGCCATCAAAAGGGAAACGAACTACCCTGATAGGACTAAATAAATCAGAAGATTTAGAAAGTCGGGTTAATCAATATAGGAGATAGAGGTATGAGAGCGGCCGCGATTTCCGGTTCAAATATATACCCCGGAAATCTGCGGAGGACGGGCTAACAGATCGGTGACGTAAATACTTCCGGGATAGGACTTCTATTTTGTTTTACCGGGAACCATGGTCGGGCAATCGTCAATCCCTCTACAACCAGGAGGCTCCATATAATTTGGTTTACTCCAAAAAGAGAATTCAAATTCAGTATCAATGTTTCGGTTTTTTTCCGTTATACATAAAAAAAATTTGACGTCAAGGTAAAAAAGTTCGTGCATCATTTTTACGCAACATAATTCGGTATGCGGCATCGTGCAATGAGCTTTGTCAATTACTCCGGAGATGCTTGGAAGGGGTTCAGGGATGCAGAGGCATGATAGTCGATCTTATGGAAGTACTAAGCTAATGAGAGATAGAATCAGCCATTGGAAAAGATCAATGAGCGGATTTAAGACTCCAAAATATAGGAGTCCGATGATGATAAAGAATCCGTAAGGCTCGAGGCGGGAAAGGGTGTATTGCAGCCTTGCCGGCAAGAATCCCATGAGGATTTTTGAACCGTCGAGAGGTGGAATCGGAATGAGGTTGAATGCAGCCAGTATGATATTGATCTGTGCCATGTAATGGAGGAGCGTGAAGAGAACCCCTGACGGCTCCGGCGATAAGAAGCGATATAGAAAGAAAGCCAGGAAGGCGAGAAACATATTAGTGACAATTCCCGCCGAGGAAACGAGTATGAGCCCCTTGCGCGTGTCACGCAGATTACTGAAATTTACGGGTACCGGCTTCGCCCACCCGAAGCCGAAGAGAAAGAGCATGATGGTGCCGACAGGATCGAGATGCCTTAGCGGATTGAGGCTAAGCCTGCCCTGCCATTTAGCCGTTGAATCGCCCATCAGGTAAGCGACCCACCCGTGAGCCAGTTCGTGAAGAATAACAGAATACAAAAGCGGCAGGGCAAGGAGAATGAATGTAAGAGGATCGTTTATAAGAAGCTTGAGTAGGCCCATTTATTTGTCTGTCCCGCGTGTCCGCGGTCTTTCCCTTCTATTTCATGACAGAGATAAATTAATCTTTTCTTTCAGCAATGACTGCGCGAAATGATGTTCCCCCGAAAAAGCGGACACACAGTTAAGCTGCTTTATCCGACATTCGGACATTAAATTCAAGAGGCGAGAGATACCCTAAAGAGGAATGCCTCCTGATACGATTATAAAAGACTTCAATATATTCGAATATGCTCTGCCGGGCTTCTGCCCGGGTTCGGTATCTTTCAAAATAAACGGCTTCCGTTTTGAGCGTATGAAAGAACGATTCCATCACGGCGTTATCATAGCAATTGCCCGTGGTGCTCATGCTCTGTAAAAAATGATGCTGCTCAAGGACACTCCGGAAGGCATGCCCTGCATATTGGCTGCCGCGATCGGAATGGAATACAACACCAGGATCGAGTTTGCGCCGTCCCAGTGCCTGATTGAACGCTTGCAGCACCAGATCCTGGGTGAGTCTGTCATCCATAGACCAGCCGATGACCTGGCGGTTATATAAATCCAGGATGGCCGATAGATATAACCAGCCCTCCTGGGTCCAGATATACGGGTAAGTAGACCGGGGGAATTGCACCCCCAGCCCCTCGCAGAACCGGACGTGAACCTCTCAGCTCATCCGGCTCCCATCATCCAGCCATCGGGGCATACCCCGCTTTCCAATGCACAAA
>JBEKXK010000055.1:0-23710 GCA_049512055.1 Syntrophales bacterium
TTGGTCGTACGTTCAAGTCGTACCGGGCGCGCCAGATTATTGGATTATTTGTGAATCTTCAAAAAAGACGTGTGGGCCCTTAGCTCAGCAGGTAGAGCAACTGACTCTTAATCAGTAGGTTGCCGGTTCGATCCCGGCAGGGCTCACCAGATATCAGGGGGTTAGCGATTTGGCTAATCCCCTTTTTGCTGGTTCGTCTGCTTATATCTGCTTACTTGTCCTTTCCCGGTTTCAGTGAATCAGCGTGTCGCTTTGAATATTCATCGAGGAATGAAACTGCCTCATCCTTCTCTGCAGATTCTGGCATAACGGTTAGAATCGCCACAGAAAGAAGCCATTCAGCGAATAGTAATCTTAATTGCCTCATCCGAACGTCCTTTCTATCAAATCCTGCTTCGTCTTCATGGCAGGGTGTGTGTAGATCGCCGTTGTGGATACGTCCTCATGTCCCAAGAGTTCGCCGACGGTCTTGAGATCCGCGCCTTTATCGATCAAGTGCGATGCGAAACTGTGCCGCAGCATGTGAGGCGTCACCCGCCGCGTTATTTTCAATATCTTCTGCGCCCGGCGAATCGGCCAGCGGATATCGGTTAATTCGCCGCCGCCGCGTCTCGAACGAAAGACCCGCTTTGCACCCGCCGGCAATGTCTGCAGGTGGGCGCGCAGGGCTTCCTTTAGGCGTCCCGACATGGGCACAAGCCGCGTCTTTCCCCCTTTGCCTGTGATCCTCAGCAGGCCATGGTCCAGGTGGACGTCCTCCGGCCTCATAGACGTGGCCTCCGACTTCCGAAGGCCTGCATCGTAGAGGCAATAATACAGCGCCCTATGACGGAGCGTCATGGCCTCGATGAGACTCACGGCCTCTTCCATTGAGAGCGTATCCGGGACCGGCCGTCTGTAGGGAAGCCTTTTGCAGTGGGGCAGGGGATCATTGCACCATCCCCGTTCCTTCTCGTGAGCCCAGTTAACCATCGCATAAAGGCATCCGATCTCCAAATTGATCTGCCGATGGATCTTGCCGCGCTTGGTCTCGGCCAGGCGCTTCCGCTTGTAGAGATCGACTATATCCACCGTGATATAATCCGGAAGCATGCGGCCCAAAAAGGGCAGGATCTGACCATAGAGCATCCTCTTTTTCTCATCCACGGTCGACGGTTGCAGTTGCATCTCGATCCAGGGAATGTATTTCTCGGCGATCGCGGCGACAGTCATCGTGTCTGCTACGGCCTTGCCCAGCTCCTTCATGAGAGCCTTTTCCTTGACCATAGCGTCAAGATGGTTCGTGGCCTCGACACGCCTGGTGAAGCGGTTCTGTATGCGTTTGCCGTCGATCTCCGTATATCCGAGTGAGATCACGATATCGAAAACTCCCGGCCTACCCTTGACCTGTCTCACACTCATCCTTCCCGTCTCCTTTCCTTTTAATGGATAGCACTTTACCCATTCCAGAAGAGGATTTCAATTTTTTTCGTTCGTGATATTTTGCGACTTCGCCTTTGGCATAATCCTTGAGTTCTCCCGGCGTCGGCCGCTTCTTCCCATCCAAGCCGAAACAGGCGAGGAGCAAATCAACTTTGTTGCTCACGTCCTTAAGGATGAGTCTCTCTTCATCGGTCATCTTCTTCTTCCATTTTCCGTAAATGCCATCTGTTCAATGCGGCTATCACCTGTCTCCGTTGATTTGGCTCGTAGTAGCCAGTAATGTCCTGTGGGTTGCCTTCGCCGATTTGAAATTTGATATTGATCGCTCCGACCCTGTATCCAAAATGTGAAACAATGCCCAGGTCGGAAATATCGATCACATGCAGATTTGCGGTAAGGACAGGCATATTAAATCCCACTCCATATTCTCGTCGTAAAAGGAAATGCGGTCTGGTCTGGATTGACTGTACGTCTCAGCTTGATTTTCAAATCATCCAACTTGTATTTGTCGAGGATGTTTGTGTGCCGAAGTTTAATGAGCGCACGGGCATTGCCGAGCGTGTAGGCGGGAATTTGTCCACTCTGCAAGATCTCCTCGTCGGCGATTATGAAATATTCATAATCCACCAACAGATGCGAAGTACCGTCCATATAGAACATCAGGAAACGTCCTCATTGACTGTTCCGTCTTGTCCGTTGAACTGAGTTTCCCCAATGCCGCCCTGGGCCATCTGCTCGACGGCGTGTCTTGTGATCTCCTGACGCGCCACGAATGCTCTGATCGCATCCAGGTTCTCAAGTACCGCCTTTGCCCCGCGCTCACCGAGAACCACAGGTGGGCCATGTTCGACCGGCACATCCAGAACGGTCTTCTTCACGCCTCCAAATTCGCAGATCCTCTCAGTCGCTTTCTTTCCCGTTGCCATTGGTCGATTCCTTTAACTTTGCCACGAACGCCTGCGACTTTGTCGCGCCATGCGAACACCATGCACATAATACCTGCGCCAATGAAGACTCCGACGAAAACGCCAACAAAGAAAAGCATACATTTCCTCGATATAAACGGGTAGGCCCGAGGAGGAGGTTGAACCCCGGGCCCGTCAGGGAATCAGCTAAGAGATCGCCGTGCCCCGGTGTTAGATTTCATCGCTTTTTGATCGAGTCAACTAACGCATTGGGATTGCGCGCACACATTTCTGCAAAACTCTTGCCGTCCACAGCGTGAATGTTGACACTATAATGTTTCGCCATGACCGCATTGGCGGCGCTCCGATTGCTATTCAATCGCTCAACGCGTCGTTTCAGATCACGGATAGTCTCAAGCGCCGAGTCTGCATCCGCCCAGGTCAGGATATCGCGTCTGGCACTGTTTCTGAGGTATGCCATGACTATAATTGCAAAGACCAACGTCGCAATGACGTTCGGCCAAGGGAAATAAGGACTATCCGAGCCAGCGAAAAGCAGACATGCCATTGCGGTAACACAGATCAAAAATTCCCTGATCGATTCCCAGATTCCTCTTCTCATGATTCAAACCTCCTGGATTCCCGCCTTCGCGAGAATGAAAAATGGATCATCGCCTCTCCCTAATTTTTTGGCAGTCAAGACACGTTACGGCATTAGGTTTTGCCCGCACTCTTTCCGGAGGGATATCGAGTCCGCAGTCCACACAGTAAGCGATGCCGTCGATGACCGGTGCCCTCTCCGGCTGGTAGGCTTCAAGATCAAAGGGTCTGCGCCGCAGATAATCATCGACTGCGCTCTGGATGTCTCTATCTCTCTGTTGCGCCTCATCCATAATGTCCATGCCGGTCCTCAGTTGCCGTCATCTTCCAGCTCGGGAAGTTTTTTCACGAGAACTTTTAATCTGTTGCCGATGTCCCTGATCTCCGTCTCAAGTTCCTTCCTGAAGTCCTTCTTCAATTTGCGGTTCGGTCTCTCGAAACCGTACTTGTCACAGAGATAGAAGATGTAATCATCCGGGCGCGTTTCGTTGAGTATTGCCTCGAGATTCTCGACACTGAGTCTGACATCAGTATTGTCTGGAGACAGGGCGCGGGATAGAAGTGACTTCGCGGTTTCCGGCTGCCGGCCAGGGTAGATGACGGATGCGACTGCCTTCTTTGTCTTTCCAGAATTTGCGATCGCCTTGTCAATGGCGTCATAGGGGCCATCATAGAAAAGATATGTGTCATTATTCCTGTCCATCCTTAAACCCTCCGTAACTAAATTTAAGCCGATTTAAGCTCACATCTGCCATTCTGAGGCTCTCCGTAACTAAGTTTAAGTGAGTTTAAGTCCGGCTTTTTGGTAAAAAAAATTTCATGATCAAAGGCCAATAATTTTTTGGAGAGAAGATAAATGAATCTATGGTGCGTCATGCCGGATCCTTTTTTGATTTGTTACAAATCCATTTCCGTGCTATATAACGCTCTCGATGCCGGCCCTACGGATCATCCCGCCAGGAACCCCGTAAGACCGGCTGCGGTTGGAAAGGGGTTTTTTGTCCCATTTCCATTTTGTGAATCTGGGACAGGAATCTACAGATAATTTGACGTCATGTCAAGAAAAAACTTAACGCGATGCCAAGAAAATTTAAAATAGAGATATTTCATAAGAATTTAGAACTACTTAGGCAATTAACCGGTTACAATAAGGGAGAATTTAGTAAATTATTGGGAGTAGCTAACGCGTTCCGTAACAATATCCATAGTATAGGTGACAAATTGTGGCATGGTGTAACAAAATACTTTAGTGTACCGGACGACAAGGAGTGGCTACTTGCCGAGCATTCCGAAGAGGAACTGCGGCTGATCAAATTTACACAACATCAAATGACGTCACGGTCCTTTGAAGTGGAAGCCCGGACGCACGAGGGGATCGCAGAACCACAACTACTGCGGCTTTCGTCACAAGAGATAGATTCTCTTTGCAACAGAGTCAGGAAAATATTGGAATCGCGCCATCATTCTGCAGTTCCGGCATTGATATCAAACGTCGTCGCCCTCGATGAAATAGTGAAACAGGCACAGGAGATCAACAGAATCCGAGAGATGGCATATCAAATTAAGGGGCGCCAAAAGAGAGGTCTGATACTGTCAATAGAAGAGCACTTGACGCCAATTCCACAACGAAGGAAATGTGATCCGTGTCCTCTTCTAAACTATCCTGCCAAAGGAAAACAATCATGAAAAGGATCCTGCTGATCGCGATCGCAACGTTTCTATTGGCGAGTTGCGCTGTGACGCCGCCGATCAGAGATTTCAATCAGCATGCGACCAACGTCTACGTCGAACCCGCGCCCGGGATGGGCGTCGTTTATTTTTATCAAGAAAGTCTGATCGGCGACGTTTCTTTTCCCGTATGGGATGACAGAAAAAAGATTGGCGGTGTGAGTCCTGGAACCTACTTCTTCTACCAGGCAGCCCCAGGAGATCACATTTTCTGGTCGGAGACCGACGTCAAAAGATTTTTCAGCCTTAAGATCGAGGCGGGAAAGAAATATTTTATTTATGTCAGCTGGGATGAAGGCGGTTACGGTCTCGGATTCACGGCTGCACGTCCACTTTTTTCTCTCGCTCCCGAGTGGATGGGAGCGGAAGCCGTCAAGTCGATGAAATATGCTACCCTTGCCGAGACCGATCGGACTCGGGATGCAGGTCGATAAGTTTTCCTCGACTGTGATCACATCCCATAGCGAATTTCTCCGGGTTCTCCGCTGCTATCTGTTTCACCTTTTCCATTACCTCGACAAATTTCACTATTGATTCCTCAAGCGGAATCATTACGCCGGCAATGGCCTTGGTTGCATCGAGAGACTTCGCTGAATTGTTCTTTGCGTGGTCCGTCGTTTCCTGCATGCCACGGATCGCCGCTTCATAGAAGGGCAGGTAGGTCGCCCAGAACTCCGGGATGAAAACGTCCATTTCTTTTGTGACAGGTACTGCCAATGGTTGACCTGTTTTGGGATCTCGTTTCTGTTCCATCAACATTCTAACCGTAAGTGCCTTTCTCAGTTCGGCCCTGACAATTTCATCGATGGTTCTCCTGAAAAATTCCCTGTCTGATTTTGAAAGCATAAATCCTCCTGAGTACCTATAAAAAGACGAGGCGGGTCCTCGCCATCCAGAACCCGCCTCTTTTTCTTAACGAATCCTCTGAGCCATGAGGCTCGCTGCAATGACCTGAATACTTCCTGCGGAAGGTATCACATCGATCCCACCATATAGGGTTAAAACATCATTGTTATTCGCCGTCGTATAAAGAACGGGGGGAATCGAGAGGATCTCTGCGGTGTAGGTCTGCGTCGTTATAATGGCTGTTTTAAAAGCCTGTTGTGCATTGGGAACATTCCCAGGGGTATTATTTGTCCGATAGATATTGAACGTCGCATTTCTCACCGCGGCGAAAGTCGCTCCAACGTAATCAACCTGAAGCTGCGCCATGAGCAAATACGTCCCTGGAATATCGATGGTCTTCGATGGCGCTCCTGTGATGGCCGCTTGACCCGCTGTTAACTGGTAACTGAGTCCTGTCGCATAGCCGCTGATGTTGTAGAGATATGGACTCTGCAGGATCCATCTCTTCGTACCCGGATTTGTCGCGGGTGCGATGACATAAGGCGAATTCGCCGCGGCTCCTGATGCCGCGACGAGCAGATATTCGTAGAATGACCCGCCATTCTGAACAAAAGCGATGTCGCTGTCGTTCAATGCCGCGCCGTCGATGCCGTCCAGGGCTGTCCCGCCGCCGCCCGTCAATGCTGTTTTTTCATAGAATGTAATCATTTTCTCACCTTCCTTTTTCTATTCTTTATACGTTCAGGTACTGCAATGTTCCGACTGCCGCCGCCGGACGCCAGGTATTGCCATGATCGTGGGCTGCACCGGAACCTGTGCTGCCAGTCGAACTGCCTGTACCACCACTATCGGTAGAACCATTGTCGGTATTGGCAGCATTCTGTCCACCCATCGGGATTGAACTTGTGCCTCCTACCGTCCCTCCGCCTTCATCGACGTAGAATGTATGGCCATGGGGATCTCCTGGATGACTATGAATGGCAAGTTCTGCTATTGATAATGAATGACCTGCCTGCTGCCATGTCCCCACCTGCGTCCCGCCATTGGCATTATAGGCTTGGGAACCACCCTTGAGCGCTAACACGACATCTGTTACCGAGGAATCTATCGCCCACCCTTCCGGGGCCGTATTGCGATAGACCCATATCTTATGGCTCCCGTCAGCGACCATGTAGCCGAGCCAGTTTGCATTCCCTTTGTCCCGCACCTTCCAGGCCTTTCCGGAATTCATATCCAACCATGGCATGCCCTCAACCGTATTCGGCGGCGCGGAGGTCCCGGAGAATATCGACTTCAGAGTCGCAAAATTATTTTTGATATTATCCAGGTCGGAGCCGTACTGATCGCCGCTGTTGGGTATATCATCAGTCCAGTTTTGCATCTTTGATCTCCTATTTGTAAATTACCGTATTCGTATTGGTGTCAATGGTGGCCTCGGAAACGGCCAGTTTATCGAGATGGGATCGCACGACTCCCGTTGCGTCGCGAAGATCCAGCACGTGCTTTATCGATTGTGAGAACTTGTCCTTGACCACTTCGTTGAATGCATCAGGATCCTCACTGAAGGCGACCGACGTCGTGTCAACGACATTATTGTCATCGTCAAGGAAGTGCAGATAGACGATCTTGTCGCCCTGCTCGCTTTGCGTGACTTTGTCGATTACAATATTCATTTTGGTCTCCTATTGCCAATACGCCGCTTTCATGTTCAATTTGTAGAGAAAAACGTTCCCACCGGCCGCCGGATCCGTCAGAGTGACTATCACCTGGACATACCTCGCCGTGAACTCCGGCGCCAGGAGCTGAAAGAAATCAGCCTGGCCGGTGTAGACTCCGGACGCATTCCCCCATTTGATTGTTGCTGTGACCTGCGCGCCTCCGGCGCCCCCAGCAAATAAATCTGTCCACTTTTTCGTGATTGCGGCAATGTCCGTCCATTTCAGGCTTGGTGGCCCAAGAGCGGACCAGATATTTGCGATATTGAAAAAGTCCATCAGAAAATCGCCCCAGACGCGAACGGTCTTGACGCTGCCGAGATCATATTCAGGCGATGTCCATATTCCCGTAGCGCCATATGCCGCGTTAATATTCCAACTGACATTTACCCCATCCCAGCGGCCGACAGGTTCAAATCCGACGCCTGCCGCCCATGCACTGCCTTGCGCCCATTTGTTTATTTGTCCCCAGGTAGGCCCGGAGTCCAGATGCTCCACGCAGAGCGCATCCTGCGCATTGTGAATGACGTGGCTGGCGTTCTGGAACGTTCCCAGGGTGAAGTCCCATGACCAGGTATTCTTATCGGTGTAATTCGCCGGATAAAAGACCTGGCAGGAGGCCGATACTGGATTCAGGGCGTAACGGCCCGCATTGTTTTTCGGCGCGATCCACCATGTCAGTGTCGCCGGCCGGACACCCTTGAAGTTTATCTTCGGATCGAGATAGGTCCCGACGACGACGGCCGAATTCCATGACATACCCAGCCGCAGTTCATAGCCTACGACATCCGGATCCGAGATGGCATTCCCGAAAACGGAAACGCCGTCACCCGATGCGATCGCGGTGATCGCGGTCATGGCGGTGGGATATCCCGTCAATCCGGTGATATTCTTTGTCACATATTGCGCGCCGGCAAAGTCTTCCTTCGATCCGAATACGGATACGGAAACCATCTTGCATCCGTATGATTGCCCTTCCTGGACGGGATCGAGGACATACCCGGACCGCGACGTGGTCTCAAATTTCCAGGGATCGGAACCTATCTGCAGCCAGATCTCGGCATAGTCCCAGTACGGATATACGTCAGATGATGGCGGGTCGAAGTTGATCTTCCAGCGAGTGAAGGAGCGTCCGCGGTAATTATAGACTTCCTCTGCCTGCGTCACATTCTGGACATGAGGAATGGCTGAGGACGTCGGGTCGGGCAGAACCGTGTCGTGCCAGGAATGGGCAGATGCATTGTATGTGTCGGTGTACATCGAGGGATCTTCTTCCTGATAGTCCAGGGCCACCAGGCCGTCACCGTCGATGCTCACGGACGTTATCCGGAGGATCTTGTTATTCCATCCGGGGATCGAATGCGTTAGCTGGATAAGATCAAAAGCTTCGAGCACCATGCAGCGAGAGCCGGCCTGGTGCGAGACCTCCTTGTTGATCCTGAACCTGGCGAGGCTGTATGCACCCATCTTCATCGCGTTCGGATAATTGTCGATGCCGAGGATCTCGACGGTCTCCTCTCTATAATCACCGTCATTAGCTATGGCGACAGCATCGGAAACGACATAATCATCCGTCTGATATTTATTGTCCTTGTTCGTGAACTTCACCCTCACAGCGTTAGGAGTGTCGAAGATCGACGGCTGGATGATCTTCAATGTGCTCTCCGTCATCTCGACAACATCCGCCTCGGTCAGGCTCATCACCGGCGACTCGTAATTGAGGTCCCGGTAACGGCATTTGAACCTGCCGTCGGAATAGACTATCGCGCCCCGGAAGGTGGTTAGAATCTGCGTCAAGCTGTCGATGCCGGCGGCGGTGGCACTCTGCAGGGCCAGGTTGCATGTCCAGCCCTTCGCATCACAGTAATTGGCGGCGTCGATGAAACTCTGATCGTCGAGTCTGGACTGCGGTATCCCGAAACCGCCCCTTCGCGAAGATCGAGTGATAAAATCCCGGGCGCAGAGGGCCGGATTATTCGAGTACGCCGTCGCAGAGAGATCCCATTGGACGCCCGCTGCAAATTGGACTCCTGTCATCCAGACGCCGCTCTTTATCCGTGGATCATAGATCTTGAGGCCTTTAACGATGACCGTGACATCGGGCATACCCTGGTAGAGGTTTTCATCATAGAACAATCTGACATAGATATAAGTGCAATATCGTTTCGCCTCATTCCAAGCAGGGATGGCGGCATTGAGAGTAGAGCAGGGCAACTGGCTCGCGGAACCGTTGAAGAACTCGTAATGAACCGTCATGCCGGGAATGGTTCCATCCGGAAGCGCTGCGCTGTCCGCAAAGGTGTTCCAGAGTTTTTCATCAAGAAAAATCTGGTCGACGCCGGTGATCTGGTAGATACTGTCAGACTCGCCCTCGCCCAGATTGCCGATAATGTGCAGATTATTATTTTTAGTGCCGGCCGTGCCGACATATGCCCTGTTGATGCCAACCCTGGTCGTCCCATAGATAAGCTTGAGAGGCTCCTGCGTGCTCGTGACATTCAGGAGTTGGCCGCGGGCATCATCCGCCGCCTGCTGTCCGGCCTTGCGCGCTGCTTCCTGCTCGTTCTTGGCGCGGTCCGCAGCGACCCAGGCATTGCCCACCGCTACAGCCATCATAAAAACGGCAAAGATGAGCGGAGCTCCCATCAGTCGAATCTCCTTGCCATCATGATCTGATTATTCTCGTCAATCGCAAATGCAGTAACTCCAATGCCTGGTTGCGAAGTGATCGCCTTTCCCTGGCCGCAATAAATAGCCGTCAGTACGCCCCCCTCGCTGGTCTTTATCAGCAGGCCATCGCCCGGCAGGATCGCATCGATGGGGATATCCTTGCCGATATTTTTCGCCACTTCGAGAAGGGCGCCATGCTCCAGTTCCCGATTGCCGCCAAGACAGATCGAATAATTGTCGAGGGATAGTTCTCCGAAGACATCCGGCGGATGCTTGCCAAGGGCTATCAGAATGTCATAACAGAGGTCGATGCAGCCATATCCGCCATTGCCGCGGCCTCCGGGTTTGAAAGGCTTCCCGAGGTATTCACCGATGATCTCTGCGAAGGTCTTCTTCATTTGGGTATCTTCCCCCACCATATCTGTATCCCTTGCAGAGACGGGAGAAAGCGATCTCCGCCAAAAGAAAGCGTATTCGATAGCGCGGCGCAGCGGTCATAGCTCTGGTCACACCATGCTTCCGCGCCCTGGTAATTACATTCGAAGCCGACACCGGTGCCGGCTGCGCGCACCGTGGGTGAATTAAACACCCAGGGACATGTAGACGAGGCGGTCCGCAGGGTCTTCTTCTTCCAGAGAACGAATTCATTGACCGCCGTGATGCTGACCTGGCTCTCTGTCTTTTCCCAGGAATCGAAGATGCCCCGGAATATCTCGGCCGTGGCGATGATCTGAAGGCCCGAATTGAGGGCCCCCATGTTCACGATCATAGGCTTGTTCCTCGCGTCCTGATTGAGTAGAGCCGCGATGATTGCCTTGTCGACGTCGTCCACCTGGATCTGCGCCCTGTCGACGGACATGGCGGACGCATAATTCATGGCAGGAAATTTCACGCCCCGCGGCAGGTATTTGTTGCCATTGAAATATAGGGGAATGTCGAGGTCGGTATAATACAGCGGCGGCGTCAGGCCCATAGTGAGAAGAAAAAATTCCCGGAGGCCTTCCTTTGCGAGTTCGAGCGAGAGATTGACATCGATATTTCTCATATGAGGTTTAGACCCTGAAGTTCTATGCCGGTCTTATAGATTAACGCCTCGAACATTTGCCGCGACAATTGATCGTTCTTGAACCTGCAGCGGATGCGGAGATAGCCGGTGAAATCGCAGGAAATGACCGCGCCTAAAGCTGGCGCCGCGTTGAACTGTACCCGGTCGCTGTTTTCCTGACCGCCTCCCACGAGGATCGTGATCCCGCTTGATTGGATAACGCCGTTCACATAGACCGATTGCGAAGATGTGGATTTGCCGGGAATGTCGAAAGTGAGCGTCGATGCATCGCCTATGCCGACGGCAAGATTCGTGTAAGCAGCGGACTCGAGCGCATAGAAGAAGAACGCGCCGAACGCGCCTTTCTGGGACTGATAGAAATTCCAGAGGGCCTGGATCTCAGAGACCAGCAGAACATCATAGGTCAGAGTCACGTCATATTTTGCGAAGGCCCTTTTCTGCTTGCGCTGCTCCGCGCCGTTGTCAAAGCCCGTTATGATCGTCTTCCACGTAGGCGTTATCGTATAGGGCACTTGAGGGACCGGAGAGGTCGGATATTGGGCCATCTGTCACCTCGTAAATCTCTTTATCGTATTCCGAAGACCGGAATTGTCCTTGATCGCTTGGTCTATCGTGTTTATCACCGGCCTGGGATTGCGCTTCAGGTAGTCCTCAAAGGATTTCGTATCGAGGGCATAGATGATGTTGACATTCGATCCGCCGGAATCCCCTCCGGAGGGCATTGTAACGCCAAGTCGGCCGTCCTTTGTCCTTGATAACGGCATCACGGCTTCCGGACCAGCCTCGCCCATGAGCCCGGTGCCATTCTTCATCGGGAAAAAGGTGGGTCTGTTGACGATGCCGCCAAGTCTGAAACGAACAATCTCGCCATTCTGAAAAATATTGCCCTTTGCCGACATGAATCCTGCGAGAACGTCCATGTCTTCCGTTCCCGACCAGTTTCCGAATGTCATTAAATTAGACAGCCCTTTTGAAAGAGGCCCGGTGATGCCCGCTTTTATGCAGATGCGGGCGATATCGGCAATTATCGCATCAGCCATTTTCTGAAAACTGACCGTGCCTGTAGTACACATATCAACGAGGGAATCTTCCAATCCCTTCATCGCGTTTGTTCCGGCGTCCCCAATCTGTTTCCAGACGTCAGCGGATTCGTCGGCATATTTCCTCAAAGCAACGACTATCGTTTGCGGCGTGGCTGTCTTCGCGAGTTGATCATTGAGGTTCTTCATTTTTTCGGTCAGCTCATCTATTTTTTGAGCCTGCGCGTTCATAGCCGTCCAATCGTCCGCATCCTTCGGTAGACGCATTGCATTCCAACGGTCCGTCTCAGCCTTGATCTGCCGCTGGGTTGCCTCGATCGTGGCTTCAATCATCTGCCTCTCGGTTATCTCATAATTGCCCCTCGCTCGAGTTGCGTCATTGAGGTCCTTGGTAATCTGGAGTTCGTCATTCATCACCTTATTCATGGCCGTTCGCTCTTCGAGCAATTTGGATTTCTCGAAATAATCCCAGTCCGTCTTGATCATCTCGAGCGATTCCTTGATGTCTTCGGCATGCAGCTGACCAAATAGCCACTGGTCTATAACGCCCCTGGCGCCGGCAACCTGTTTGAATTGTTCCTGCAGTTTCGTCGCCTGGGCGACGATCGGCGACATCATGTCATTAAATTGTTGTGACAAATCCCCGGTCACGCCCGTCCCTTCGCCGAATAATGCGGTGTCCGCAAAAGTCTGGGCCTGCAGCTGCGGCGATTTCTCCCGCCACTGCTTCATTAGGGCATCGAGAAGGTGGGACGGAGGCTTAACGAACCTCTTGTCACCCGCCTTCAACGCCGCATCGGTGCTTTTGGCCGGTGATGTTACGGAACCGGGTTCGCCGGGCAACGGCAGCACCTCTCCGGGATTCATCAAGGCCATCTTTAGGAGCGATGGCGTTTTCTTCACAATGTCTGTCATCAGGTCGAGCGCCTTGGTCAGAACCGGCACCAGTTTGTCACCGATAGTTTCCTTGAAATCTTTCCATGCAGAGTTGAATTTCTCTACTTTTGTGACATATGCTTCGCTCACCTGCTCATTGACGTCGCCGAGCGAGTTCTTCAATATGTCCAGGACCTGCGCTGCCGATATCGACCCGGTTTCGGCGCCCTTCAGTTGCGGGATCAGTCTCTGGAGACCGCGGAAGTTTCCCTCCATGGCCTGCGCCACGAGTTCCGCCGATGACGTCAGATCCTTCCCGAATACGTTGTGAAGGGCTATCGCCGCCTGGGTGGCATCCTTCATCTGCGATGGCAACACGCCCATGGTGGTCATGACAGTCTGCAGGTTTTCGATTTCGGTATGATGGATCCCGGTGAGGTCTTCGACCTCTTTTGCATATTCCTTGTATGCTTCCGTGAGGTCGCCGACATTGTGAGCGGCGAGAACGGCATTCAGTTTTATTCCCGACAATTCAGCCTGACCATAAGCATTCGCCAAATCGCCTACGAACTGAACCATCTGTTGCATTTTCTGGATGGCTTGCTGAACGAGGTAGACGGTGGAGGCAATTCCGGCCGCAAACATCTCCCAGCTGGACTTGCTGTCCGATCCCATCTTCTTGGTCTCGTCAGTAACTTTGGAGATGTTGCCTTTGATGTCGGTGAGCTTCGCGTTGATGTCCGCGACGTCGGCCTTTATCTGTATTAAGACGTCATTGTCACCCATTTATGACCTCAGTGAACTACGAGAGGAGAAACCCTCGAGCTGCAGGATCTTCCGCACATTGAACATATGAGGGGATCGCTGCACTGCTTCTTCGGCATTTCTTTCTTTTCTTCATCATCACCGCCGATCCATTTATTGATGAGGGTCAACCATTCATACCGCTTCTCCGCTATATAGGTGGCCCATTCTACGGCGTCGGCTATTGTGACGTTCCAGGTAACCCAGTCTCTTTTTGTGATGTCTCCGTGGCAGAGGTCTCGGATGATTTCTCTGATCCATTCTCCTGGACTCCTGCGGTCATCCCCGCCAACACGTTCGCCATCAGTTCCTTCGCCTTTTTGAAGAGAGAGAAGACGGGGTTGAAGTAAAAAAAATCGGTGGCGATCTCCATTACCGCCTCGCCGTCCATAGCCCAGAAGAGCTCCTTTTCGAGCTCATCAATATTTTTATTTTGAATCGAGACCCCGTCTGGCACGAGTATGATTGCAAGACACCGCGCCAGTCCCTGGTTCCCCAGTGTCTTTATGACGCCCACTGGTGAGACGTTCGTAAACTCTATATTTTCCTTCTCAAGATATTCGACAATTTGAGCGATCTGGCCGAGCACGAGCTTATTCTGGCTGTAGGCTTTGTCGCCGATTGTGTATCTCTTTGCTTGCATGCTTTTCCTTTCTTTTAAGTGCGCCTCTACGAAGTGAACGGATTCTAAGTGAATGCAATGGAGATTTCGTCGTCGCCTGCGCTGCGGTTCAGTTGACAGGTTATCCCAAAAGACCTCACGCCGCCGCGGTCCGCTAATGAGCCGACGGTGTACTGCACTTTCGGCGCTGTTATCGTGCAGATATTCCCGGCGGTCGCTCCGAACGCCGCACCGGCCAATGCGCCTTCATTCCCTGACCTCCATTTCCCGAAGAAATCATAGGTGGCAACCGTGATCCCTTCCGGGTCAATGATTAAGGATGGATTCCTGTTAGTGATCACGGCAGATTTATTTCCACTGGACTGAGTGATGTCAGGTCGCAAGGTGACCACGTTGTTCATATTGAACTCAAAACTCGAGATCAGTGCCGCGTAGGAATCAATGGTGAATGACCCGGCTCCCTGGAATGGCTGTGGCTTCGTCGTTTCATATGCAATACCGGAGGACAGCATCGTAACGTCTGTTACCGAGAAGTCGGCACCCGTGAAGGTAAAGTGGAACAGGCCGAATTCACCCTTTACAGCCTTCAATGATACGTTGCCTCTCGCGCCCCACATTTTATAAAGCACACCGTCGTTATAGAGCGAGAAGGTCATAGACGAAATGCCTGTGGAGGCTGGTGCATAAATAACAGATACGCCGGCGTTTATCGTTTCTCCAAGCCCGCAGCATTTGAGCAACTTGCCCAAAGCAGGGGCCGTCCCCAGTGTACCCGATCCTTTGAGCTCAATATCAAAGTCGATAACCGCTTGCCGGGCAGCGGGAACCTGTGACCACGGTGAAAATGAAGCGGCAACATTCTCCCTCGTTTTCATGGCAATGGTCGGCTTGAAAACGGGATTTATCGCAAGGATGCAGTCTACCCCGGCAGGAGTTTCTGCTGTACCTTCCGTTGCTTCTATCTTGCAGGCTAATTGTGTGCGTTCGAGTATCATCTTCTGAGTCGCCTCCTTTATTTTCTATTTTTGTTCCATCTGGGTTACTTCTTCCGGTTCTTCCTTCTTCGGCGGATCCACGGGATGACCGTCTTTATCGACATAGACGGTCTGCCCTGTCCTGACGTTATCCAGCATACCTTCTTCCATTGCTGCCTCCTTTAGACCATGACCTTTTCCTCGACGACAAGGCTCAGTTCGGCCGTATGAAAGAGCCGACTGCCATAGTCCATCGTGTCCACGTTGTCTATCTGTATCTGAAGGTGCCTCAGAGCGGCGCCATTCAGAGTTATGTTCGACTTGAAAGCGGCGAAGATTGCCTCGGTCAACGCCTGCCATGTCCTTTCCGATGCATTCGCATCGTCCAACTCACCAATTCCCGATATCTTGTAGGTATGCGTCAGCCGGAGACTTGCGACGGTGTCGTATGCAGCGGGCGTGGACTGCCTGTGGACCATCCAACCATTGACGTGGCCTGACAATGTCATGAACGTGATAAATTCTGCGAGCGATCGCGTCCACCGCTCATAGTCATGAACGATGCCGATGCCGGCGACGCCCTGCATGATGCTCACGATCTGTGCCCTGACTAATGCTTCGCTCATGCTGATAAATCACCGCCTGACCATTTGAATTTCCCGGATACATATCGCTTGATATTGTCCAGGATCTTGAGTCGTATATTTTGAACGATATTCTTTTGTTCGCGGGCAAATATCGGCGCGACAATTGGACGCGGCGGGACGGTCAATTCCGTCGTGCCCTTGGCGAGAGGAAATCCGGCCGCAAACAGCATTCTTCTCATCCTCGTCGTTACAGAGATCTTGAATCCCTCTGCCTGCTTCTTTGCCATGCCACGTTTTTTCTGATCCAAAAAGCCGATCGTGACGGTCTTGATCGTCTTGTCATAGGCGTACCTGACGGCGTTTGCGAGTTTCCGCATGGGCTTCAAACCGTAAGGACCGCCTTGCTCCATTACGACATATTCGGGCCGTTTGCTCCGGCCGCGAACTTTCACGCCTCTCGCAATCTTGGCTGCCCTGGCCCTTTCCCGATTCTTCGCCATCATGAGAGGATAATAATGAGGACTCAAAGGCGCCCATCCACCTTCAGCGCCGCCCCGCAGCATTGCATATTTAATGATCTGCTGCAGGCGCCAGCCTTCGCTCTTGAGCGCTGAGGCGACGGCCGTCTCCGCATAATCGGGAAACCGGTCGAGAATTCCCTTCCATTCCTCGAGCCCCAGTTCGCCTTTCTCAGTATCGATAAAGAATTCACCCATAGATCACCGCGTCACCCTGCTGATTGTGCATTGCCATTCCAGGCCGGACTCGGAGAGAACGGCGTCCATGACCTTCCATGTCGCGGAGCCGATGGTTATGGTTTCCCCTGACTGCGGATTGGCGACGCCATATGCGTCGTTCGCCTGGATCTCCATCTGCGCCTCTGTATTGAATGCATCTGCGCCTTTGTATCCATCCGGTGATCCATAATGAAAGATCGCTGCAATCTGCTTCGCATTGCCGACAAGCGGCGTGTAGGTGACGGTCCGGGCCAGTTCGTCCGTGTTGTACTTGACGTTCATGATGTCAGCGGCCATTTCGTCATTCAGTGACATGAGACCAGCCTCGCCTCCGATTCACGTCTGAGGACCAGGCCCGGCAGGATCCTGCCTCCTCCGCGCACCCATTTTCGGAGCTCGCGCCCCACCTCCGGCCAGCTCCGCTGATTAATCCGCCGCCGTAACGTCGACGCCTGTAGTCTTCCGCCGCCCAGGTTGAACACAAAATCGATTATCGCACCCTGGCGGCTCTCGGATTCAATGAGCAGAACCGGACAGAGGCGAAACGTCGATCTCTCCGCGGCCAGTTGGTCATTCTCCAGAACCCTTCTCGCCTCTTCTTTCGGCAACGGCCGAACCGGCTCGCCTCTCTTGAAGGCGTGTCCATAGCCGCCCGTCAGAAGTCCAGCGGGACAGTAATAGGGAATCTCATGATAGCCCTCGAAGTGCATCTCGAGGGTCAGGGCCACCTTATTCATGAGGATCCTTTCGCCTTGTCAAAGACCCTGCCCAGGAACCAGAAGTTGAGGATGCCTGTCAGCACGCCCTGGTCCTGCTCGGTCCAGAGGATCTTCGCTATCTCCACGAAGCCGGATCCCGCCTGATATGCAGCGATCACCAAGCAAATTTTCATGCCGCAATAAAGGCCGACGACAATGTAGGTCACGGCGGGCCGGATGGTCGAAGAGATGAAGACCGCGAGAGCCATGAGAAAATCTACGATGGCATATCCCGTCTTCTGGAACGAAATATTCTGGGACGTGATGGCCTCCTTCAGGGCATCGATCGTACCCTTGTCCCAATCGGCCTGGCTCTGCGCTCCGATCTCCTCGCGCTTCTGCTCGCCCTGAATCTTGGCGTACTCCATCTGTTTGTCCTGCATGGAGAGTTCATGGGCGCGCTCGTTTTTCTTGTCAAAGAAGTTCAAAATTTCAGGGATGCAGCGGAAAGCGCCGCCCAGCAGGGCCCCTATCAATGATGCGATCATGTCTTTTCTCTCCTTGGACAATTGTCCGGTATATGGTCCACAATTATCAGTCCCGCAATCAGTGACCGCCGTATTTGATACCCAGGGCGGCCAGAAATCCGCCGATAATGCCGCCGCAAAATGCAAAACATTTGTCCGTGATAGGCCGTCTTTCCAGCGTCTTCATCCTACCGTCCATCGTTTGCAAGGTGTTATATATGGCCCACAATTTCTGCTTATCGTCCATGCCTTCCCAGTCTTTCTCTTTTATCGTGATAAATCCATTCATGGGCGCTATCCTTTATCTTGGTAAAGAACGCCGCCCTCCGGAAGAGGCTCATGTTCAGAAGGCGGCACCTGGCAAGTAGAATCCTTATCCTTACAGCGTCTGCTTCTGGCCGTAGGCGAGCACCGCGAAGTTGAAGTTCGGTGAAGTGCCACCGAGAGTCGCCACGGCACGGACATAACGCCTGACTGTCCGGATATCGAGGCCGAGATGATTAATGCCTGCGGCATTTTGCTGAGCGAACGCCACGGCAGGACTCAAATCCGCGAACGTGGAGTTATCTGCAGAGTCCTGAATCTTGACGTCGAGTGTCGGGGTTGTACCGGTCACTGTTCCGATATCGAGCGTTATTTTCAGTTTCCCCTCATATCCCAGGGTGTCAACGCCCGAGCCGTTGCCAGTTGCAGTTCTATTGTCTGACCTGAAAAGTTCCAGGCAGCTTACTTCGGAGTTGAAATCTATTATCTTAGGCATTTTGAATTATCCTCCTTCCTATGTTTTTAAATTTTTACGATGACCAATCCTTACCAGAGGCAGAAATTTCAGCCACCATCGTGGACGTCTGTCACATTTTCCTCAACGCCTTCAGGCGAATCCTTCTCATCGCCTTCAGGCAGATCCTTATCATCCCCTTCGGGTTCTCCCTCAGGTTCGGGTTCGATATGTTCGACAGCCTTGTTGTTGGACTTCAGGGCGTAGAGTGTATCAATGTCCACTTCCACAATTTCATCAACATAATGAGTCTTTCCCCTGATTCCCGTTTCCGCTATGATCCTGGCTTTCTTTTTCATGGAATCACCTCATCATTAACGGCTGTTATTGCGCGCCGGAGTCAGCAGAAATGGTGAAACTGCCGGCATGGCGAACTCCAATATCCGTCCAAAGGGTGATCGTCACTTCGATCTGACCCTGTTTCTTTAGGGAGTAGGGATCGACAACCACATCGATGCCGGCCCATTCTGCCAGGATCAGGTCAGCCCAGTTGCCGAACACTACTCTGTGAGCGTACGTTCCGGTTGCCGGTATCTGATTTGTGGCGACCGCCTTATACCCATTGACCTGGCCTTCGCCCAGGTTATTGCCACCCTGCCACAGGAAGTCGGAATATTGCGATCCAGCGATCTTGACGGCGGCCTTCCATTTTGCGCGGACTCCCGGCGAAGTCAGGTAGGCCATCGCTCCGAGAAGAGCGTTTGCAGTTGCGACCTGGGTTTCAAAATCGAGGACTTTGGCCCAGGTTGCAGCGGCGCCGAAAGTCACGGAGCCTATACCCGTATTCCCGAAGATCCCGAGCGGCTCACCGGCATTACCGGATGATATCTGCCCAAATAGGGACGCCCTGTCTTTCTCGATCGCGAGAACGGTCATGAGATCATTGCGAACGAATGCCTCGATGTCGATGGAGGCCTGCATGAGGAGTTCCTTCGTATAGGCGGTATCCGCGACAAGTCTGTGAGGAACGAGCCCCAACTGACCGAAGGCCTGGTCGGCTGCGGTTACCTGGCCGGATTCAGATAGCCAATAGGTCGTCGCTCCGCCGGTCACCCTGGGAATCGCGACATTGCCCACGAGTCCCGTCAGGGTAGTGGCGCCCAGCTGTGCTACGTATGGCTTGTTCCTGAGCAGTTCAATGAGACTGCCGCCCATAACTTCCGTGTCAACAAGAAAACCGCCGCTTGCTGACGTCATGACGGAAAGGGTTCGTTTGCCCTGCATGTCCCTCATTGCCCTATATAGTTCCGGGTTGATTGGTCCCTCGGCCAACATGACGTCCTGAGGAATGAAAAAGCCTCTCGCTTCCTTCCTACATATCTTGGCAGTTGCATCGGAGGCCTCTCTTTCAATGCCGTCCAGCTTATGCCCGTCAGCCAACTTCCGCATCGCCCTGACAAGACTATATGCCCTGATCTCTTTGTCGTTCATCCCGATCGTAACCTTGGGATCGACCACGGGCTGAGGATTCAACTTCCGAAACTCGTCCAGCGAGAATTTGAACTCGTCGACGGTCCGGCCGTTCTCGACATAGCGAAGAGCGATGTCCATAAACTTGTTATTGTCATCGCTGTTGGCGATGGCAAGGATGCCCTTCACCCTCTGAGCTTCCGCCTCTCCGCCCTGTTTCCGCGCGTCATCGATTTTTGTCTTGATTTCGTTTTCATCCATTTTCTTTCTTTCCTCCTTCACGATAGGTTTTGTTGAATTGTCGATTATTGTTCTGCCCACCCCAACGGACGGATCGGCGGGAACGCTTACCAGCGATATCTCGAGGGGTTCCCAATCGGTGACCCGATAGGTCTGAATCCCATTATCGTCGCTCTCCAAGACCATTTTGTTGATGTTGTAAGAAACGGACGTGCTGCGCCAGAAGCCGGCGTCGACTTCCTGCTTCTTTTCCTGAGCGAATGCGGATGGTGAAAATTCAACTGTTGCGCGCCCTTTCTTCCCGGATATGGATGCATCGATCACTCTCGCAGCAAGTTGATCCATGTTGTGGTTTATGAGAACCGAGCCGGTCTTCTTCAGCCTGTCGAGTTGGACAGATTTAGGGGAGTGGTCGAGGATCTCGATTCCCCACCATCTTTCGACCGGAAATTCCGATGAGAAAGATAATTCCTTCAGATTTGGATTATCATCGACTGCACGGATTTCGATATCGACCGTGCGCCGCTGCGGGCCGAGGTTGTTGATGTCCCTTTTTTCCTCGGCTTGCAGGGCCTTTTCGGTTCCGTCGATCTCCTTGATGAGTTCGCCGGCGGTGTCGAAGATGACCGTCGCGCCCTGCTGGGCCGCCCGCTGTCGTATGGCGATCAGAGCGGAGCGATAGACCTTACCGTCTTTGCCAAAGGGATATTTGTAATGATCCTTTGTATCGTTGCCGGCGCCGGGATCGATGCCGAGAAACCATTTCGCATATTCCGTCCAGTCAGGTGGATCCCCCAGTATCTTGTTTTCGTCATCAGCGCTCATAAACCAGGATGAATCTTTATCTACCTTGCCGGCCTTGATGAGCGACTTCGCATGAGCGTGCCCCTTCGGGTTTAACTTCAGCGCCATTTGTTACCCTCCTTCGTTTTCCTCGGCGATATCCAGGCTTCTCTTCCCGCCGTCGATGACCTTCATCTTCGCCGCCGCCGCGTCCACGCCTTTCGGCTCGCCTGTCGGTTGCTCGCCCGTTGGCGTTACCGGTTCATTCGGTTTGCCTTCGGGAGGTTGAGCCGTTCCTTTACCCGGGAAGACAAACGTGAGGCCTTTTTCTTTGATGTATTTTTCTTCCTCAGCGATCGTGTCGATCATCTCGAAGAAATCCTTGCCCTGTTCGTTTGCAATATCTGTCCGGGTGGAAAGGCCCGTCGCGATCCCTTCAGAATTCGCCTTCTGGTCTTTCAACGGATCCACCCATGACCAGCTGCGGCCCTGCCACTTGCACGCGTTCAGACGTCCCAGGTCATAGATGGAATAGGGAAGCTGCTGCGTCATGACGGCCATCTCCAGCCAGGGCAGCCATATCTGTTCGCAGCAGTCCTCAATAAACCAGCCCTGGACAGCCTTCCAGTTATCCCGTTCTTCGAGCGTGCCGGAACGGATAGAGGAGAAATTGACGGCCTCGAGATCGGAGGACAGGCTGTTATAGGAAACCTCGAGGCCGCTGGCCAATGCCCGGATGACCTGTTTCACGAACCCTTCATATGCCGTCGTCGGGTGCTCCGGCTTGAACATGTTCAGTTTCTTGCCGGGGGGTAGATTCCAGAATGTCCCCGGGTCGGCCTGAACGATCAGCTTTCCGTCACTGTCCGTGCCGTCAATAGGCATACCAGGAACTCCGGAAGGGTCGGTTTCAAAAAAGCCCATCTTTGCCGCGGCAACGCGGGCGGCAACGAGTTCAGCTTCCTCATAGCCGTCGAGGACGTTGGTCTTCGCCATGGCGGCAAAAGCCCAGGGAACACCGCGGCGCTGATTTATGCGGAGCGGCACAAACTGATGAATGATCTCTTCCGCCGGAATGCGTTCGCGCTGGCCGACCATGGCCTGGCCATAGAGGTAGTCATAGGGATGGCGCTTCCATACCCAGTACGCGACGGGTTTTCCCCACGGATCGATCTCCACGCCCATGCGGATCTGGTTTCCGTTCGGGAGGGCGGCGTTATAGAATTCGTCGAGGTGGTCAGCGTCGATGAGTTGGAGCGAGAATTTATAGGGATTGTCAAAACCGCAGATCTTGCGGATCAGTATCTCGCCGTCCGTGGCGACGGTCCGGAGGATGAGCCTCTGGATGCCGCGCCAGGAGAGTTTACCTGACACGTCCGGGGAGTTTTTCTTTTTGCCCCAGTCATCCCATTTTTCCTCGATGAGTGCGTTCGTCTTCTTGTCGAAATCTCCGTTTTTGAATTTCACCTTCGATTGGAAATTAATGCCGGAATGGCCGAGGACGTTCGTTGTAACCATGCCGATGAATTTCTTGATATAGGCATTGTTGATGGCGAGGTCGCGCGAGCGGGCACGGATCCTGTAAAGCTGATAACGAAGGGCGGCGTCTGCGCTGAGATTCGTCGGATTCCAGGAGTCGAAAATTCGTCCCGTCTGCGCGGCTGCATATCCCGTATAGCCCCCACCGACAGAAGGATCACGTTTCATTTTCACATAACCAAATCTTTTTAGAAGATCAGCTACAAGAGACATCAGAACCTCACATAAACGGTGTTGCCGGCATCCATGCCCTTCTGTATCTTCTCGCCGGCCAGTTCCTGCTGATACATAACCTTGTAACGGTTGTGCCAGATGATGAGCTGGGCGCGGTTCCGGTGCAGATTGTTGTTGCCGGTTGCATAGGAGATGAGATCGAGTTGGCTTCTAGTTGCCGCGTCTTCGATGGCAGCCTCGAGGGCATCGAGGACTCTTTTCACATGGGAACGATTGTCGTAGCCGGAAGTCTGGGCCGCCAGGTTCGGTTTGATCTGGAAGGTGCCGCTGTCGATCTGATAACGCTCGGTGCCTTTCGAGACGTAAGCTGCCCAGGAATATGTTCCGACAGCGTATGCAGCGGTAGTCGTGGCCGCCACATTCACAAGGAAGTCGTCGCCGTTTGCAGTCGCATTGATCTGGATCTGCTGCCCTGCCATGACCAGGGTATATGACAGGGACCAACCCGCGGAGGCCTTCGGCGTCTGCATGTTGCCATAGGCGTCGGGATACTGGCATTGATTCGCCTGACGCAGCCAGGTGAGGGTGTCGCCGGCGATGATAACCAAGGGCTCAGGATTCACACTTTGACCTCAAGATATAGTTGTCGCATTCGATGGCGAATCTATATCATAGGGTTTTCCGCGCAAAATGCCCTTCACGAGATTGTTGGGGGTATTTGGGGGGGTTTTTAGGTGCTATTGGGGGGGTTTTAGGGTGTTATTTTTCTTGACAGGGGTTCTTAGTATATCTCGAAATATAATATTGGGTTGAATTTATTAACCTACGAATCGTCAGTCTAAAGTCATTATGATGGTTAACGCTTACCAGTTGAAATAAATGAACCGCACAAGATACTAGAAATATTTCTTTAATCGATATGAGCAGTTCCAACACAACGAACTTATCAACGTCCCCCCGACTTTATGG
>JBEKXK010000056.1:0-23242 GCA_049512055.1 Syntrophales bacterium
GGTCATCGATTGCATTGCTGATATTATCCTGCTTAATTGCCGGATCGGTTGCCGCCAAGATACTGATGCCGGTCCATGTCGCCCAGACACACTGATCGTGAAAGCTCAGACCCCAGGCGTCGTCCAGGGGACAACTAAGCGAACGTGTAGATCCGCTTACTATGGCAGGAGAGAAAGTCAGGGCCCCGAGGTACATTGGCGTACCTCCGCAACCGCCGGTACAGCCGAATTCATCACAGCTCCAGGGGGTCTTAGGGACAGCATAAACAAGGAGCTGGTTGCCGCTTCCCGCAAGATAAGTGATGCATGCCGACTCCGCTCCGCCGTTTGCATCGCCCGAGCAGGTTGCGCCGGTTATTGTCCAGCTTCGGCTGTAACCCCCGGAATTAGCCGTGAGGTACATGCCGGACCCGCTGCAGTACAGCCTATAGGCGCCATTATAAAACCAATACGAGGAAGACTGATCCGCGCTGACTGAGACTGGCGGGCCGGTGCACATATCCTGGAGAGAGCTGTAAGTCTCGCCGGTAGGGCAGGTCGTGGATTCCTGAACTGATACGTCTCGTTTTATTGTGCAGGAATTCGTTTGCATTACGGCATTCTGATTGGTTGCTGTTTGTGCCAGGAGGCTGTAATAACTGTTCGGGTCAGAAGACTGTTTGACGACTTCTTGGCTAGCGGCGTTTTGCATATCACCGGCATAGTTAGTATACTGCTGCACCTGCACCTTTGACGCCTGTGTGCCGGCGAAGGTTTGCGGAGTAGTGGTTCCTGACTGATATGCGGGACCGGAAGTGCAGCGCTTCTCATCCTGGCCGGTATAGGAGATCGTCGTGCCATCAATATTTACACTGCTGATCGTGTATTGCGGCTTTTGCGCCTGCACCGCGCCTACTATGCCGCCGCCTATATCTTTCAGTATATTGTTCAGATTTATCCATACAAGGTTGTTGCCGCATGAATTGTTGATGCAATAACAACCGCCCAGGCTCGTGATGCTGCCGTTATTCGCCGTCCCTACGTGGCCGTTTGTATCTGAGATCCACTGGTAGTAGCTGCAGTTCGCCCATGTGCCGGGATCGCATGATATGACGCCGTTGGCGCATACCCCTGAAACGGGGAAGGGAATGGTATAGGAATATTCCACGTTGCCATCGAGATCGGCATCCTGGTAGATGTTTACCATACTGAGATCGTTCGTGGCGGCGGGGGCTATAAGGACTGTCAGAAACTTATCAGATGCAGGGCATGAGATCTGGACCGTCGACTGCTTTGTGCCGTCGACCGTAGATAACGGCCCGCCGCCGATAAGCGGGTTGACTGCGTTTTGCTGGATTGCACCCGACGATCCGAAATGGCCTTGCGCCTGCTGTGCGGAAGAATCCGCAGCCTCATAGGGATCGCTGGCTATACAGAATGAAGTATTGAATACAAGGAGTAGGGCTGCGAATACTATTTTCTTCATATACGGCGCCGTTGCATACCATGCGCATCATTGATCAAGAAATTCATCAGGCCGGTATCTTCTCGCCATTTCGATTATGGCCTGATCGTACGTCATGCCTCCGGCAACAATCATCTGCTCTATTTCCGCTATTTCAGCGGCGTCGGACGTAAAGAGATAATAAAGGTACGGATTGACGGCCAGCCTTGCCGGACCTATGCCCAGCGGAGAATCGATAAACAGCTCTGAATATTTGGGACGGCTTGATTTGATCGTTTTGAGAAGCTTCATTACAAACGGAGGATAATTTATAAGTTTCTCCGACTCGGCCATATCGAAGTCGTTAGCTTCAAGAAGAAACTTGAAGGCGCTGTTGGCCATGATCACATGTCCGATTGAGCCGAATATTCGGAGATCAAGAATCGACTGGGTAATTATTGAAAACGAGCCCCCGTATTTTCTCGCACGGCGATACCCCTCGCTGATAACGTCTTTTAACGCATTTCCGTCCTTGATGAATTGATACGTCTCGTCGAATATGATCAGCCGCTTCCTGGACCGGTCGGACAGATACAGGTCCTGTGTGACCGCGTTGATGATCTGCATTGTGATAATGTTCCACAATGCTTTCTGCGATTTCAGGTTCTCCAGTTCAAGCACCACAAATTCGTCGCTGGAAATATCGAATGTCGCACGCCCGTTGAACCATTTCCCGTAGCTGCCGCTTGACGTAAAGTCGTTCAGGTTGAACGCAAGCATGCGAGCGAGGTCCGTCATGTTAGAGGCATAGTTGTGTTTGTCCTCTTCGCCGCACAAATCGGGAAAATTATTCAGATATGTATATACCGCATCGATATTGGCATCCGTCTTGTAATTTTTCCACGCCCATTCCGATGCCTGCTGGGTGAGGGTGTTTGCCGTTTCCGCTATGTCTGTCGGCACTATATCGGTCTTGGCAAAGCACATTCCTGTTACCATGCTGCCGATTACCGCTATCTCCTTTTTCTGTTCGTCCTCGTCGTCTATGGGAATGTGCGTGAATGGATTGAGACAGACATTAGAGTTTTCATCGAAGTCAAGGAACCGTGCTCCAAACAAGCGCGTCATTTTTTTGTAGGAGCGTCCAATATCTATGATGCGAACAAGGGCATTTTCGCCGTAATAGTTCGTGACGAGGTAATTTACTAAAAAACTTTTTCCCGCCCCGGACCCGGCAGCAATAAATACATTGGAATTATTTACCTTCTGTTTGGCAAATATGTCCAACCCGCATAATTGTCCTTTACGGCCGATAAACAATACAGACGGTTCAGCTCCCGAGAAGTCGCCTTGTGTGGGTAAAACATTGACCACCGTTTCCGAAGAAACGGGGAAATCGCGCTGCAGAACGTCGAGTATCCTGGCCTTGGTATATGTACCGAAAGGCAGAGCTATGACTAACAGCATAGGTAGAATAATTTTATCGCTCTGCATGATGTAACCCTTTTCCTCCCACATGCGCTTCACCCGGGCAAGCGCGGCACTTGCCTTAACCTCACTACCCCATACCCAAAATACCGGAACAATGCGTGCGTACGGAACACCGTTGCCTATGTTATGCAGCGCGTCCTGGTATTCCACCTTGATGTCTGCGATGGTCTTTGCAAAACTTCCAAATGCCGGCTGTTTTGTGTAGAACTCGGTCTTTCTGCTTAACCGGTCTTTCAGTTTGTGGTCGATATAGATAGTCAGAGTGAAAATAAACGGAGACGTAACCTGGCTGGCGTCGGATATGCCGCCCCAGATGCCCCCGCAGATCTCGTTGGTCTGCAACAAGTTCACTTCTTCGGGATAAGATTTCACGGTTGCACACCGTAAATACTTGTTCCCGGTCTTCATATAATCGATGTGGTTTTCCACGATCGTATCGGCGAAGATAATCTGCTTTTTCAGGGGAACGTCATCGTCATAGAGCCTGTTGTTCAACGAAGGCTCGTCATTGAAGAAACGGCGCAGCCAGTCAAGGAGATCTTCCGGCTGGAAATCTCTCGGGAACAGAAAGGCACCCTTGAGCTTTTCCGTGAAAGAGGTGTAGACGTCGATTAACACCTTTTGTTGCAGCTTCTCACCGGGCATCCTTACCGCTACCAATAGGCGGAAGTTGCGAAGTGGAATGCCCTGCATGCCGGGTATACTATCCGTATTTTTATGCATGAACCCGCTGATGTGCGAAACCATCTTGTCAATAATTTCTGTCCTGCGGGTTTTTCTCTGTTGAAATTCTTCAATTATGGGATCTATGTAGTTGTCGGCAAACAGGATGAACTGTATAACCGTCTCGTCGGGTAATTCTTGCCGGAAAAGGCCTTCCAACGCTGAAGCTTGCTGATCCCCGGCATAAACCTGAGGCGAGCATTCCCATATGTATCCGGCGCTGTCATCCGCGTTCCAGTATACCTTGGTTACCGGGTCGTATGACCTGTATGGCAGGTAATCGGAAAAAGACATGCGCTCGGCTAACTTTATGATCTCTTCCGTTTTCATAGATAGGCCTTTTCGGTTCATTTCTTAATTGGTATCTCAGTTTTTTCTAAGATCATATCCTTGGATTCCGTGCCGTAAGTGGGCGCACTCATCACCCATTGGGGCTCATCCACAACGATGTAAATGTACCTCTCGGAATAGAGATCCTTGGAGGATGCCTTGTAAGGCAGGATCAGTGTCCGCATCACCGTGGGAGGAGAAATAAAGGGGGTATTCGGCTGTCTGATATAGGATGTCAGTTTTTTCGCCATCTCCTGCTGGTATATATCCCGTGGATTGATCTGTTTCGGATCGGATGCTGAATTGGAAGTGTCAGGCTTCTTTGTAGAGTAGCTCGATGATTTATTATTGGCGTCCCGTGGCATACGATTCATCGATTCATTATATGCCTCAGGCACGCTGACACATTCGCCTTTGTCTCTCATCGGACAATCGAATTCGCTCTTATAGGGGTTGAATATCCCTCCGCATCCTGCGAAAAGCATGCATAACGCCATTATGACGGTCATTCTTATGTGCATCTCTCAATCTCCTATCTCACAAGATTCGGCGTCTTTATTTCCAGATCAATGCCCTTCGTCGACACAAACGCCAGTTTCCTCAGAGCGCCCACCTCGATAGTCGGGGACAGCTGCCGGGCAAGCTCCATATAGAATTTCTGCAATTCCCCCGATGCGGCAACCAGTCCTCCGCCCAGGGCGGCGTTCCTGATTTGATCAGAATTTAGGGTTTGGGTCTGCGTTGTCCCGATGGATACCGTAGACAGCGGCTGAGACTGTGCCCTGATAGCCTCCCCGGCACCGCCGAATACTCCGGCTACGAAGGCCCGCCACAGGGCCGAATCCATCTTGCTTACGACATTGCCGCGGACACCGCCCTTGCCGTCCGTATCTGCAAGGTAACCCTGTATTTCGCTGTCAATAAGGGCTTTTCCGGTTTTCGATATACAGGTAAGGGACATCGAGCGGAGATGCACCCGTTCATCGGCAAGGCTTCCCAGGCCCTGGGCAAGGATCCTACAACCCTTCAGGTTGGCCTTGAATTCGTTTGGCAGAAATGCCAGGTTGTCAACTCTCAACACTACAGGGACGTTCGGCCGTTTGGCGTCTTCCATGCAGGTTGCGTCAACGCCCGACAAAAGAGTCACAGGGATGATCGTACTCGCAGGAATATAGATCAACCGGTTCTTTTTTTTTACGTCCTTGTCTTCCGCCTTTACATCTGTGTTCTTGACCGTCTCTATCCCCCCTATAATCTCCTTGGACTGCTCGCTGGGAAGCGGGGGAGGGGGCATGCCGGCAAGCGAGGAAGACTGTGCGGATTGAGGTGGAGGTATACCTGCATGTGGTCGAGACGGCGCGGAAGGCAATGAAGCTCCCTTGTTCTGCATATTCACGACTTCTGAAGGGGACGCGGCGGGCCGCGGCGGAAGGGTTCGCATTTCAGGAGGGCTGTTCGACGGTTGATTTGTCCTGTGCTTGAGCAATTCAACATCTTTTCTTAACTGATCATTATCTTCCTTGATCTTCTGCATTTCTTTGCTGCTCTCCAGGTACGCAGTCTTGTCAAGGATATTCTTGTCTATCTGTATTTCCTTCTGCCCGGTAGCCTTCTTTTGTTGCGCTTGCTGTTCCGCACCTTTCTTCGCCATCATGGAAAAAAACATTACTGCAATCAAAACCAGGCAGACACCAATGATGGCTAACTTGGTAGCCTTGTTTTTCTGATGAAGAGACAGGCTGTTAAACCATTCGGTGATCCTTTTCATCAACCCTCCTTGCTTTCACTTCTCTCCCTTGGATTCAATGATAAATAACCGGACGAGCTCGTTAGGCTTGACAAGCGTCTTGTCCAGCGCGATAGCAATAGTATTGCTGGTCAGATCTTTATTAAGAAACATCTTCTCCTCGAGCCTGCCGCCTTCCGGGTATCCTGTATCGGTAAACCTTACGTGGTATTCCTTCAGGATAATGCCTTCGCCGTCTATGACCACGTTACGGAAATGCGTTACATGGTAATTTCTGAAAACATCGATGGTTTTATTGACGCCTTCTATGGTCCATGAATCTTCAAATTCATCTTTATAGGTCCGTTGAATAATCGTGGTCAGCCGCTGCTCGTAGGGCATGTCTGCAAATAATTCCTTGTTTTGCTTTATTCTATTCAGGACAGCATTGGAGAGTCTTACCTGTTGCGACGGTATGCGTTTCGGAAGAGCGATTATTGAGTAGACACGGTCTCCGCAAACAAAATATATCTCTGTCGGCGTAGTGGAATAGGAAAGCTTGTTATTGTCTTTCGTGCTTACAACCTGGAACTTCACGAATGCGTCCTTACCGCTGTATTTTACGTACAGGCCCTTTTCCTGAGAGTAAATAACGTCCGTGATTGCTCCGTTCATGCACGTTACACGATTAACATCGGATGCCGACAACCGCACTGCCGTGGGCATATCAGGCAATATGCCGTTAGTATCACTCTTCTCGAGGGAGCCCTGCAGCTCTTCCAGATTGGTCTCCGGCACGGAGGCCGTATCGTATACAGGAGATTTACCCTTCTTTTCGGGCGGCTTGTTTGCCATCTTACCGCCGGTAATCGTCGCAGGGTATTTATCCGATATTGATCCCCCCATGGAAACAGCCGCCGGCGGTTTATTCACTGTCTTATCCGTATCCGCAGCCACAGCTTGCGCAAACAGCAAAAGCGCCAAACAGAAGCCTGTCGTTATTTTTTTCATAGAGATTCAACCTCTTTTATGTCGACGATATGAAACTTGCTGTCATATATCTTGAATGTCATCTGATAATTTTGCAGAGAGTTGGTGCTGGTACGGTCATCCTTGTAGATCTTGCGAGCTCCCTGTACTTTGATCAATGAGCTCCCCTGGTTGACGATAAACCGTTGCGGTATGAATACGCTCGATATCTGCGATGTCTTCACCGTATCGACCAGATTGAAAAGTTGTGTACGGACTGTAGGGTATGATGCTGAATCGTACAATAGAAGCAACTCCTCATACTGCTGCTTCACTGTGGCAGGCGAGTAATTGAGCAGCAAGCCCAATGCGTATCTGGTAAATGCCGTAAGATAGTGTTCATCCGCCTTGCCTTCATATATTTCAGCTTTTGTCTGGAGGCCGGGCGGGACAAGGATCACTTTCTCTTTGGCAGAAATGGAAATAGTTACAAATGTGTTTATTACGACAAGTGACCCAATTAAAAATACAATGAGCATCAGCAATTTATTGGATGCCTTTACCTTTTCAAACTGAGACAGGTATTTGCTGTGTTTCATAGGCTCACTCTATAAATCTGGTTTCCAGAAGAGGCGGGTAATACTGCACCACTTTGATTCCCAACTTCATCATCCAGTGGCTCAAAAAGCCGCGCGGATTGTTCTTTTTAACCTTCATGTATTTGAGTATCGCGAATATCCCCACTACCCATACGACCCATATGGATATAAAACCTATCAGGAAGATAGAGACGCCTATTACCAGGTCTTCGATTTCTACTTTATTGGCTATCCTTACGGGCAAGTGGAGATATTTAGGGAACTGGTGATTCATCCGATATTCCTTTTATTTCCTTGATAAATTAACCCCGCCCTTGCAGGCGGGGTCTTTTACGTGACAAACTTTAAATAATCATCCCCAGGCCTTTGACGATATTCGGGAGCAGGCCAAGGCACGCTATACCTACACCCGCACCGAGGGTTCCCATCAGTCCAAGTTCGGGATGTTTGATAAACTGGTAAACCCCGTAGGCCATACCCACGAGGGCTACACATGTGCCCAACGCGCCGCCAATGACCGTGTTAGCTACGAAGTCCCACGCCGCATAGAACGGATCGGTGTTGGCCGGCGGGTTAAACGCAAGCGCTGCGCCTGCGCATAAGAGCAGAAGAAGGATGCTGATGCTTAGAATTTTACCAATTTTTTTAACTTTCCTGAAAACCATGACTTTTCTCCTTAAAATAGATAAGTTAAAAATGTTAAAGAATTTGGCCATATATCGGTCCATCATATGTGATGACAGGCGTCGTGCAGTACACGCCTGTCTATCGGCTCTCCCAGTGTGTGCCCAAGGAGAGAGCGCCTTACTCAACCTGCCTTGGCCGCAACCTCTGTGTTTTCATGCGACACGGCAGACTCCTGAACCTTTTCTTTCCTTTTCTTTCTCCCTCCTTTGGTTGGTTCAGACTCGTCTTCTTCCCCCAAAGCTAACAGTCGCGCGGCGAAATTCGGCACTTTGTAGTCATCGTTCGCAATTCCCGCTATCTCTGTCGTGTATTCATGCAGCATCCGCAAAGCGTTAATTGCCTTCACGGAAGCGTCGGCTATTGCGTCCATGCTCGTGTGCATCGTACGGTAAGCGTAGAGAGTGTCATCCATCTTGCTTATGCTGCGATATAATTTGTCCATGTCGGGCACCCTGGGCAGTACCGCGAATGAATAACGTGACTTCAGAAATACTTCTTTGTCCTTTATTTCATAAGGCTCGATTGCCAGTCTGCCCTTGTACTGCTGCATCTCTCTAACCATCGCTTCGAATTCGACGATTATCTCCTGCAGCCTGTCAATAACGCGCGATGTTTGCTCCCACTTTTGTTTTTCTGCAGGCGATGCCTTGAACCTTAATCTTCCCATAAACCTGTCTGCCTGCAGTGCAACCTTCATAAGCGCATGACCCTCCGTTGACCGCGTCATAATTCTGAGACTTGACGGATTGTCGTACACCTCTCTTTTTATCTCCATATAATCCCTTCTCACCTCACCTTCTTCCATTTTTCCGTTTCCTTTCTTTCCTCTTTGATGTTTTACTTCTCCATGTAATTCGTCCCTGACCGCGGCTTTTAGACCGCTCTTCCCCGAGCAGAGATCAATATCTCTGCACTCTGTCGTAATAGATTTTTACGTCTTTTTTCTTTCTCTCCTTTTTCATTGTGTATCTTTGATTACGGGTTTGATGTTCAGTTTTAATTTTACCAATTTCGATGCCGCGGCAACGTTCGTCCCTTTCTTTCCCATGCAAAGAGGAATATATTTTTCCTCCACCCTGACAGTTGCCTGTTCTTTCGCATCGCTTTTTGTATATATTACTTCCCCGACCGCATGTTCGGGGCACGGATACAAAGAATTTTTTATGTACTGCTGCACATTCTCGTCGTATCTGATAAAGATCATCTTAAAATCGGTATACTTTTTTATTTGCTCCGTGACTGTTTCGAGGCAGATTTTCACCGGGTCATGACCGTTGAGTGATCTCACGGCAATCTTGACAAACGCATTGCCGGCGACTACGGCCACCCGTACGACCTTGATGTCAGCTGCCTGTTCTGCGTTCAGGAAACATTCCGTCAGTCTTAGAAAATATTGAGCTACGGTCTGGGAAATGAGTATGTCTCCGTCTTCGGTCTCGGATATGACGACCGCCCAGGTATAGTCTCCGATCAGGTTTTGGCGTGAGACGTTGCCGGCGGGTAGGATCGCCCTCCGCCGCAGTTCGGGCAGATATGCTTTGAACCCCGGCAGATAAGGATCGATGTTCATGATATGAGCTATGGTCAGCGTGTATTTAATCCTGTGATCGAGCATCGTTCTTCAGGGCTCAGCCGTCGCCCTTTTCCCTGATTCGTCGCCGTTTAAAGGCCACTACGACGCAGGGGATTGATGGGAGAAGAATATGCAGTGCAAGGATTATCCAGGCGGACGGGAGTGGAATGAAGGTTACATATTCCGGCAATGCAGGCAGGCGCCCGTACTGGGCTTGAAATAGCGGGTAATAGTAGAGCATCACCTTCGTCAGAAAAAGATATAGCGCCGCGAAAGCGATCATCGAGAGGACAAGCCCTCCGGTCAGTATACCGATCAGTAAACGGCCTATGGCAAAGACCGTCAACCCTTTAGGCCATTTCGGATATCTTGCGAGTGACGAAAGTAGGACCGACATGGCAAGCGGCATGACCACCATTAGCATTATGGCGAAGAGTTTTGTTGATACGGATTTTTCTCCGGGATGCAGGAATATGAACATGCCGATGGGAACAAGGAAAAACGAGTAGATAACACTGTCCGTGCTGGCAAAGAACCCTATGCCGAAAAGAAGGGCTTGACCTTTGAGCGTGAGAAACGTTTCGGGCAGGGGGGATTTGTCCTCCGCAATGGAGTATTCCTGTATGAGCGTTACAGCGTCAAGAAGCGTCTTGGCCGAAGCGGAGGGAGGGGAAAAGCCTAAAAGGACCTGGTCCGCATTTGAACTTGATGCCATCTCGACGGACATATGGCGACACCTCCTCTAATTTCCTGATCCATTGCAATCTTTACGTCATCGACTGGCCGACGAAAAATAATACTATGGCCATAATTATTATCCCTGCACCGAATGTAAAAAGTTCACGGAAGACTATCATCCATACGGCCACTACAAGGGCAGTACACGCAATCAGGTTATATGGAAGAACACTGATCAGCCAGCTTGCAAAGTGGGGCTGTGTCAGCACATAAAATATCTGTTTTACTTCCTCCAGGGCATTTTCCATTGAGGGCATTTGTGGCTGACCCCGGTAAAACTGCCTGTAGCAGAACGCCGCAGCAAGAGTGCCGTAAGCGATGATATATTCGGCGATCGATCCTGTGACGAATAACTTCAACTTTAGCACTCTATTCTTCCAGATTGGCATGCCCGACATGGTGATGCAGTCGCACAAGAAATGGGATGCGAGTCCTATGATCGCGGCCGTCACGAGCGTTCTGTGCGATGGGAATACAAAATACGCTATAAGGGAGAATAAACCCCACAAGAGGGCGTTGTGTGACCAGCCGCGGTGTTTCAGAAACTTCAATTTCGGTACTCCTTCAATGGCGTCCGGCAGGACGGACATTGGCAGGCTTACCAGAGACAACAGAACGTCCCCCGTTACCGCATACGCAAGCGCATATCCCACTGCCTGATGATTTTTCCACTTCATGATCTGCTCCCGGATTCCCGCACTGCCGTTATTGTCCTGAGCCATCCCTGCTTGCGCTTCTCAAGTTCAAGCTCGGACGGCAAACGGCCAAATTTTTCTACCGGTATGGGGACCAATTGAATTTTTTCATTTCCCGTCGCGGAACTGCTGACCGTGTACCATTTCCCGTATGGCTTCTCATTGACGTCCAGGCCGCTCCGCAACTTTTTTTCTTCGTAAAGCCTCCTTAGAATTTGCTTCCTTGCCAGCTCGATCATGCCGATATGTGAGTACTCAAACACTATATCCACAATGTTGGCCTTGGAATACATTGACAGGGCAATATTGTAGAGGGTATCAAGGCGGGCATACACCGTGCCCCCGAAAGAAAAAGCGAAAAACTCATTATTTTTTCCTGCCGTTTCAACAATATTGATTTTCGGCATAAGCTCGTCGAGAAGCTGGCCGGTATCGAGCCATTTTGCGCCATCCTTCGCATCAAGGTGTCGCACTCCGGCCAATTCCTCCTCCCTTGCTTTGTGGTCGGCATACTGCAGCCAGTTTATATATTTATTGGCGGCTTCCACTTGCCCGGATACGCGGCCCTCATGGTGCATCTTGATCGCCTCTATGGCGAGATCGAGCCGCCCGGAATGGACATCATATTTTCCGAATAATTTCTTGAGGACATCCACGCTGATGTAGGGATGGTCATGTTTGGAATACGCGGGGCGGGTCATGTAACTCGGCAACTTTCCGATGTCGTGTCCCAATGCCGCAATAATCGCGATGGGTATGCTTGATTGGTACTCCATTTCTTTGTTTGGAAGATATTTATTCTTTATATCGTAGAGAATCTTCTCCGCAACGTTTATAGAGTGATTCTGCAATGAAATTTTGGCAAGATCCATTGTCGTCTTCTTATTGAAGACCTTCTCACTGACAACGACGGACGGACAGACGCCTTCCGTTGTCAGGATGTTGATTAATTCGCTGACAGCGGGAAGCGATCCGTCTTCCTCGAAAAGCATATAGTTCGGCTGTATATACTCATTCCAAAGGTTTTCGAATACGGCTCTGGGCCGGTAACGGCTTATGTCGAATGCCGGTGGTGCCGTATATTCAGAGGCAGGCATGCCGTCTATCGAAGCCGGGGTTGAAGGTGCTGCTGAAGATGCTTCTGACGCATCCATGTTCCGCTTCGACCAGATCTGTGACAGCTCTTGAAGGGGTATCGTTATCGGGCTGGTCGGCTCTGTATGGACGACGCTGTCTATTATAGCTTTGAATATCCTGCGAAGACTCATGACAAGGCTTTATGTTTTTTGGGTTGTGATTTCATCCAGGCCAACCTCAATCAATCGCGGGTGGCTGAACACCTTCGTCATTATGAGCATCCGGTCATTTTTAACTTCATGCACGGTTCCGATAAACTCCTGTCCGTTTCTCTTCACGCACACCAGGTCTTTTTCTTTTGGACGCGAATCCGGAGGTTCAATGAAAACCACGGCCAGTTCTTCCGTAATCGGGATTGTCCTGGTGATATAGCCGTTGTTCAAAAACATCGCAGGCGGGTCTTCCCGGCAGATGACCATATCGGAAAATCTCGTTGGCAGTGCTTCAAGGCCGGCCTTCCGCAAAAGGGCAATAAGAACGTTCTTCTGTGCTGTCTTCAGCAGGTACATGTCGTGAATTCCGTTTTCACACGGCGGTTTGATGTCATAACAATATAATACCCGCTCAGGTTTTTTCTCCTGCTGCCATCTGTGCGGCTATTATCCTTATGACGGAATCCGACACATCTAAATTTTTCTCCGTCGTTGCCCGTGCAATTTCAATATACTTTTCCTGTTCGCTTGCCGGTAAAGCCTCGAACGCCTCCACTGCTTGACGCGCCTTTGTTTTCTTCTCTTCTTCCTGCTGGCGCTCCGTTTTCTCCCGTTTTGCCTTCTCAACAGCTTCCTCTTTCTCCCTGATATATTCATCCCATCTGTCGGGGACCAGGAGATTTCCCCCTTCAAGCATTTTCTTCAGGTGTTGCCGCAGTCCATCTCTGTTCCTTACTCCGCCGCAGGCATACTGAATCTCTATGACAGCATCCGCAATGATTTCTGCTTCCCGGCCTGTCACTGTGGGAAAGTATTTTCCCTTTATTTGTATTTTACGCAGATCGCAATGCGACGAGACCGTTGTAATGTTCGTATTACTATCATCAGTATTGTTCTTATCAGTATTAGTAAGATGACTTTTTCGGACGTCCGGTAAATGGACATCCGAAAAACCGACGTCCGGAAATGGCATCTCGGTGAATGGCACCTCACACACTATGGTTTCCCAGCCGCGATACTTGCCCTGATAGTCTCTGATTTTTCGACGGAACATGTATCCCCGATTGATGAGTTCCTTTATTCCTGCTTTTGTTGCCTTAAGCCCATCCACGGAGTGCTTCACTATGTCGTTTTCACGTACCGTCCATCCATCAGGTTTTGAAAGGAGGTATATCAATATCCCTTTTGCTTTCCAGGAAAGTCCGGTTTCATTTATGATGTCATTGCATACTTGGGTATATCCTGGATCCCGTTTCCGGATCCGGTAGATTGTCTGGTTCTTAGGCAGATTCGTGTTGTCGCTTTGCAGCTCATTTACGGAAACGGTATCATTACCATTCTTAATGATTTAAACTCCGCCTTTTTGACCCGCCGTAGTTTTTAACAGGCGCGGGGTCGTAGCATGGTGTGCATAACGGACAAGCACGTCATAAACCTTACGAGCATAGGCGTCCCTTTTGCTCTTTGATGCCGCGTTGTAACAGCCGACCGCCTTCCATGTATAGCCGTGTCGGGCGATGCATTGCGCCAATATCCATGCTCCGACCTTAACGTTCATGCATGGCTCGCCAAGCTTAGTCCATCTTTCTTCCCCCAGCGTCATTCGCCATGAGGAATTTATCTGCATTACTCCGAAGTCGTAGGTGCCGTTCCTGTTCCAGTTAAGGGCCTCGGGATTGAAATTAGACTCCACTTTGGCTATTGACCATAAGAGCTGAGGCGAAATATTGTAAAGCTGGCCGGCTTCATCGAAACAATACGCGTGGGCACTTGCACAGTAAAATAGGGCTGCGACAATAATCGAGATGATTATGGATGTTTTGATTGTTTTCATTGTTAACCGGGTTTCGAGGGTACAGTCCTCTCTTCTTGGCTTTATCTGTATATTACTTTCCGATGTGGCCACGTTATTATAATAATGTATGTTTCTTATGGTTATAGGGCGGGGCTTAATGGAGGTCTCCCATGTGCAAAGGGAGATGAAGCGTAGAAACAAAGGAATATTACTGTGGGTTTAATATAGGCAGGGCAGGGCAGTGTAATGGTTATGGATTGAATAATATTTTGACTGGAAACGAATATGAGAATGGACAGGTACGAGACAGGAAGCCGGGAGATGAAGATTAAGAGATTGCTGTTAGAATAGATGAGGCCAATTTTGGTAATACAGTTCTATAAAGTATTTCAACCCTACCTAAAGTACTCTCTTTATCTCAAAAGCATATGTTCAGATTGACAGAATAGAAGAACCTTTAAAGGAATAGAGCAAGTGTTTTGACATAAACATATGCTTCGTCATCCGGAACAATTTTTGACCAGACAACGGAGTTAAATTAGGTTACACCTTGCTTCTCGACAACACCTACCTATCAGTGAGATTGATAATGCCAAGTGGTTACTGAATATTGAAGTCAATATTTTCAGGAAATGTGCTTGGGTCGCAGCTTTCATTTCGTAATGCGCAGGAGTCTTCAAAGAAAAAATGAAATACGCCGATTATTGGCAACACCTACAAACAAACGATCTCAGATATATAAAATGAGTGAAGATTGCCAATCGTAACCTTCAGTTGATTATGAAGAGCCATGGTTGCTGGTAAATCTAATAAATATCTTGACATCCCTGAGAAAAGCTCCTAACAATTCAATCGAAACGTTATCTTTCTTATTCTCAATCATTAGGATCAGGCGAGAAACAGGCGTTAACCTTTCTGCTGTGGAGGGCAGTAGAAATGAGGTGTCCGAAATGCCAGTTTGATAATCTAGAAGGAAAGAAATTCTGTGGCGACTGCGGGGCTAAAATAGAGTTGCTCTGCCCAAAATGCCAATCACTGAATCCTCCCCAATTCAAATTCTGTGGTGACTGCGGCCATAACCTGATTCTTTCCGCCGAACCAACCCGTAAAGAACTTTCCTCTGATGAAAAACTGGAGAAGATCCAGAAATACCTTCCCAAAGGAATTACCGAGAAGATTCTTTCCCAGAGAGACAAGATCGAAGGTGAACGAAAACAAGTAACCGTCATGTTCTGTGACATGAAAGGTTTCACGCCTCTCGCCGAGAAACTTAGCCCTGAAGAAGTCTATACCATGATGGATCAGGTATATGAGATCCTCATCCACAAGGTCCATGACTATGAGGGGACAGTTAATGAGATGACTGGTGACGGCATCATGGCATTATTTGGTGCCCCAATAGCTCTTGAGGATGCCCCACAACGGGCGATAAGATCCGCCATTGCTATCCATCGGGAGATGACAAAGTTCAGTGAAAGAGTAAAACAGGAAAAGGAAAATTTTTCTCCAATAAGAATGCGTATCGGTATCCATGCAGGTCCTGTAGTGGTAGGTACACTCGGTAATGATCTTCGGGTTGAATTCAAAGCCGTGGGGGATACGGTCAATCTAGCATCCAGAATGGAATCTCTTGCGGAACCTGGAACCACCTATGTCTCCGATGATACCTTCAAGCTGACAGAGGGGTTCTTCCGCTTTGAGGCCTTGGGCGAGAAGGAAATCAAGGGGAAGGAGAAGCCCGTCCGTGTCTACCGAGTCATAGCCCCCAGTACGAGGAGAACACGGTTTGATGTTAGTGCTGAACGAGGGTTAACCCCCTTTGTGGGAAGAGAAAGAGAACTGGAACTCCTCTTGGATTGTTTTGAACGGGCTAAAGCAGGCAGAGGCCAAGCAATCACCATTGTGTCCGACGCAGGTATCGGTAAGTCACGGCTCCTCTATGAGTTCAGAAAGGCTATCACCAATGAATATGTCACATTTCTTGAGGGACGATGCCTCTCTTACAGCAGGAATGTTGCCTATCATCCCATTGTGGATATTCTGAAGTCAAACTATAATATTCAGGATACCGATAGTGATCAGGAGATCAGAGAAAAGGTCATTAGAGGCCTTAAAATTATGAAGGTTGATGAAGCATCAACCCTTCCCTACCTCCTGGAACTTCTTTCCGTCGAAGACAGTGGTATCGACATGCTTCCCATGAGTCATGAAGCTAAAAAAGACCGTATTATTGAATCTCTGAAGCGGATTGTTTTCAGCGGATCAGAAATTCGGCCTCTTGTCATGGCTATTGAGGACCTTCATTGGATAGATAAGAGTTCCGAAAATGCCTTGAAGGCATTATTGAATTCAATATCTGGCTTTAGGGTCCTGTTGATTTTCACATATCGACCCCAGTTTGCACATTCATGGGGAAGTAAGTCTTATCATTCTCAGGTAAATTTGAACAGGCTTTCCAACAGTGAAAGTCTCGCCATGGTATCATACATCTTAGAAACAGAAAAAATCAAAAAGGATCTCGAAGAGCTGATCTTGAGCAAAGCAGAGGGAATCCCGTTCTTTATCGAAGAGTTCATCAAATCTCTGAAAAATCTGAAAATCATTGAGTTGAAGAACGGCAAACTTCAATTATTGAGTGAGATGATACATACGACTATTCCCTCTACGGTGCAGGATGTAATTATGGCCGGGTTGGACTTACTACCTGAGGGAGCAAAGGAAGTTCTCCGCACAGGATCTGTCATTGAGCGGGAGTTCAGATACGAGTTGATAAAAAAAGTGATGAGTCTGCCCGATCAGGAACTTCTCTCCAACTTGTCTGTCTTGAAGAATGCAGAGTTTCTTTATGAGAGAGGAATTTATCCTCAATCCTTTTATATCTTTAGACATGCACTTACTCGTGAGGTCGTATACGAATCCATCCTGACCAAGAAGAGGAAGAAGCTTCATGAGGAAATAGGGTATGCAATAGAGGCATTATACCGCGACGATCTCGGTGAATATTATGGACAACTGGCAGATCATTTTTTCGAGAGTGAAAATTTTGAAAAAGCGGCTGAGTATTCAAAACTGGTCGGGATCAAGGTTGAGAGAACTTCATCGTTCATTGATGCGATTACATATGCAAAGAAGAGAGTAGCATCCCTTGAAATGTTACTTAAGACAGATGAGATGCGGAGTAAAATAAGTGATGCGAGGATTGATCTTGGTTATTTCTTGGTCTGGATTGGTCGCTTTGCAGAAGCGAAGGAAGCCATTGAACCGATAATAGAAATGACAATACAGGAAGGTTTTACAAACAGACTCTCTCGACTCTATACGATAATGGGCATGTATAATTATATGATAGAGGAGAACATTCCCAAGTCTCTAGAAAACTTGGAAGAAGCTATAAAGGTATCAGAGGTTGTTTATGACATCAAATCTTTCGGATTTGCGAACTACCTGATGGGTTTAGTTCTATGCTGGGATTGTGACTTTGATAAAACATCACTTTACACTGAAAAGGCCCTTAAACTTGCATTCACTCCTTGGATAATATCGATAATGAAAAGTAATTTCAGTGTGTCTTACAATTATCGTGGATCTCTTAACGAGGGTTTCGATCTTAGCAGTGAAGCTCTGAAACTGGCGGAAGAGAGCGAGGATGTTCTCTCAAAAGCATATGCATACACGCAACATGGCACCAGTTTGTATTATAAAGGGTTTTTCGAGGAGGCAGAAAAGCATCTCCTTATGGGAATTGAATATTCTGAAAGGGTAAACCTATTATCTCATCTTGCACTTGCTAACCAGTGGTTGGGTCATACTTATGTTGAAATGGGGAAATATGAACAATCTCGACAGCGGTATGAAAATACTATTTATCTCCGCCGTCAGAGTAGACTTTTTCCTTCCTCGATAAATTTGAATAAAATTGCCTTAGCAAGGGCAAAGGTATTGAATAACGATAAAGATATCGATCTCGAATCATTATACCGTTTTGTGCTTGATAACAAAGTGAATTTGTATTCTGGCTGGATGGCAAGATTCATCGGCGATATTTTAATGCATATTGATGATCATTATTCAACGGAAGCCGGGGTCTGGATTCAGAAAGCCATTGAAGCTGACAAGAAAAACGGCATGATTATGGATATGGGAATAAATTACATCATTTATTCCGACTGGTTCAAAAGAAAAGATGATTTATTAAAAGCCGGCGAAAGTCTTGACAAAGCAAAAAGCATTTTTATAAAATGTGGAGCCAACGGGTGGATTACGAAGGTTGATGAGATATGTTCACATTTATAAAATGACGTGGATATGATCTCTTGATTATCTTTATAGTATCAACTTCTTTTAAAGAAAAGGTAATGGAATAACCATAGGAATATGGATGCAAAAATGAATGATCAAACCCCAGGCCCCTCATATGGGTCTCTCTGACAAAGAAAGGAGCAAGGACTATGGCAATTTTGGAAAAACTCGTAAGAGATCATAGGGAAAACAAATTTAATCCGTTCGTCGCTCTTGTCACTTGGGAACCTGATGATAATAGAGAAGCAGCAAAAAGACTGATGGAGATACATGACAAACTGGATACAAAATTTGGCATTAAAGATGGCCATGCTTGGTACTTAGCTGGCAAACGTACTATGATCGTAATCGGATTTACAGACGATTCTAGGAGCATCGAGAGATTCAGCTTATTCATGACCGTAGGAACTAACATTAAAGTTGAGCCGTCCTACGCTATTACTGCTCATGAGTTATTTGAAGAAATAAAAAACATATTTAAAGGAAAATAATAATTCTTCGATTGATTATACTATCACAGGGCGGGGCTCAATGGTAGTACAATCAGTCTTACCTTTGCGAAAAGAGAGATTTAAAGAGAGTTAACACGTCTTATTCCGGTGGATACATGGACTCGATTTGAGAACTGTATTTCTGGTTGAGAATGTTTCTCTTCAACTTCATGGTGGGGGTAAGCTCACCGGTCGCCTGGGACCACTCGGTCTCCAGTAGGGTGAACTTCCTTATCTGCATAACGCGGGAATAGTCCTTCAGGCACTGGCCGATCTCGTCCTCGAAGAGCTTTTTAACTTCGGGTTTGGAGATAAGGTCATTTCTACTGGTGAAGGCGATGTTATTCTTCTTTGCCCAGATTTCCAGTGACGCATAGAAGGGTACAATAAGTGCCGAGAGGTATTTCCGGTTGTCACCGATTACCGCCACCTGTTCGATAAAAGGGCATGCAACGAGGGCATTCTCGATATTCTGTGGAGAGATGTTCTTGCCGCTGGAGGTAATAATAAGATCCTTCATCCTGCCTGTAATCTTTAAATAGCCATCCTTGTCGATTTCACCGATATCACCAGTGCGGAAGAAACCATCAGACGTAAAGGCTTCCTTTGTTGCAGCCTCGCTCTTATAGTAACCCTTCATGACCTGGGGTCCTTTTACGAGTATTTCACCAACTTCACTAATTTTGATGATGGTGTCTTTCAGGGCTGGGCCCACAGTGCCGAGTTTGATGCGCGTGCGCCTGTTTACGTTAGTGACCGGTGTCGTCTCGGTCAGGCCGAACCCTTCAATGATCTTGATGCCCATGCCGAGGAAGAACTCTGCGTCAGATACCGACAAAGGAGCGCCGCCGGAGGTGGCTCCACGCAATCTGTCCATACCAAGAGCTACCCTTAGCTTGTTGAAGATGAGTTTGTCCGCAAGGTAGTACTTGAAAGCAAACATGCCGACCCGTTCTTTGTTCTCGCAGACATAGGGTAGGTTCTGTTTTGCAATTCCCATAGCCCAGTCGAACAGGGCTTTTTTGAGTGGTGGTGCACCGGCTATCTTCGCTTTGATCCCCGAATGAAACTTTTCATACATGAGTGGCACACTAACCAAGAAGGTGGGTCTGATCTCACAAAAGTTTTCCAAGAGCTTTCCCGTGCTCTCGGCAAATGCTACCTTATGTCCGAGGAAGATAGGGCAGTAGTATCCCGACATCCTTTCCAAGGCGTGCGCAAGTGGGAGGAATGAAAGTAAGGTGTGGTCGCCCGAGAGAAAGTCAGGGTCTACCGCTTGAAGTTGATTGACATTGGACACGAAGTTTTTGTGGGTCAGCATTACACCCTTGGGGTTGCCGGAAGTTCCTGAGGTATAGATGATAGTAGCCGTATCGTCGATGTTAATATGGACAAGACGGTTGTCGAACTCGTCCTTGTTCTTGGCTGCTTTTCCCTCCTTGCAGGCATCCTGAAATGTGATAACGCCGGGAACAGGCTTGTCAAGGTCGTCGGAAACAATGATCTCTCCAAGGTTCGGGAGCTTGCCTTTGATCTGGAGGATTTTATCCATGTGTTGCCTTGTACCAACGAAACACATCTTGGAATCCGAATTCTCAATAATGTAGCGGCACTCATCTGCAGAGTTGGTGGCATAGATGGGTACGTTTACCGCGCCCACGGAGATTATGGCCAGGTCGGCAACCCACCATTCATAGCGGTTCGGTGAAAACAGGGACACCTTGTCACCTGGCTGGATATCCCTGCTGATGAGGAACATGCCAATGTCCCTCACCATGTAATTGAGCTTGTTCCAGGATATTCCTTCCCACACCCCTTGTTTGTTCTTGTACTTTACAAGGGTCCTATCACCGCATTCCTGAACCCGGTTTTGGAATATAGCACCCATGGATGTTTCCTCGAGCTTTACCATTTGAAAGCCTCCTCAAAGGATTGATGAAGGAAAGCAGCATTCGCTATATTTGCCAAATATAAGAGACTTAATAACTATTTCTTGAGCGACTAGGACGGCTTTGCCATTTATGACATGCTGAGATTCCGATCACAAGTAATGATTTTTGCATATGTTTCAACATTTAACGATTGCAGTACGTTCTCTATTAAACACAAAACCCCGCACTCGCTTGAGCAACGGGGTTTCAGTCGTCCGTCCATACTACCCTCGCACAATGTTAACGGGTTACGAATTTTGTTGTGTAATATACAGCATCTGACTATCACGATTCCCATTTGAAATCTACAATGAAAATCAAAGATGGCAAGTTGTGGACTTCAGGAAGGATGAGCGCGTCCCTTAAGCAGAAAAAACAAATCTTCAAGATTTGCGCGTTTCATCCGGTATTCAAGAAAAAGTTTAGAAGACCATGTGTACACATTTTTGAAGTCGTTTCTTTTGAGGCGAATTAAATACGATTTCCTCGGCCGATTGTTCCAGGTCGATATTTTTTTTAAGGCAGATTTGGATGGTTAGGTAAGAAAGATTTTGACATAAAAATGATAAAAACATGCCCAAAAAGACCGTTGACCTATATGGTCAAAATTGATAGGTTGCGGGCCGAGCGATACAGGTCTCCGGTGGGTGTACTTTTGGGTGTAACTTTCCTTCAAAATCTGTCTAAATAGGGGTAAAATGTACACCCAAAAATTTGTAAGTCATTGATTTTTAAGGCAAGTACGTACCAGTAACCACCTTCACACGGTAGAAGTCACTGGTTCAAATCCAGTACCGCCTACCAGTGATATCAAATGGTTAACCACAATGGGTTAATCTTTATTTATAAGTAAAATCTGACCGGTTCTATAAGAATTGCACTTTCCGGCTCTGCGAGTGGCTGTATGGATTCATTCTTCTTGCTATTCCGCCATATGATCGCGTCGCTGTCAGCTAAGCATCTTCAGGTTCTAATTAAGTAGCTTTTATATATCCGGGCTGTTTGTAAAGTTGTGTCAGTGTGGCCCAACTTGTCCGCCAGGGGAGCCATTCTTATCTCGCTTTGTAATTCCGACAGATATTCTCAAAACTCCGCATTGAGAGTTTAAGAGGTGTTCATCATGGTTGCTGCAGGCGATAAGAAGATTCTGGTTGTGGATGATGAATTGTCAGTTCTCGCCATGCTGAAGGAGACTCTCACTTCAGCCGGCTATAAGGTGCGAACCGCCAAAAATGCTGATGAGGCGCTGAAGATTCTTAAGACAGAGACCATTATGGTCATGTTCCTGGATCTCAGGCTGTCCGGAATGAACGGTCTAGATCTCTGCTGGAAGATTCGGGAGATGGATAAAATCTCCATCGTCTATGCATTTACCGGATATAGCACCTTCTTTGGCCTTCTGGAATGCCGCGCTGCGGGGTTTGATGATTTTTTTGTCAAGCCCGTTGCCAGCAAATTAATCTTGAAGGCGGCCAAGGACGCATTCGAAAAACTTGGCAGATGGAAAGCCCGTGACTATGATCTGATATAAGGAAGCATTCTGTTACGTCTGCCGCCGATATTGCTCGCTTGGCGTCCCACACATATCCCTAAGCATCGATATGCAGTTTCCCGCGTAGCGCACCACTTTGTGATTCCCTTAGTTATGCTACGGAGATCTTCAAAGTTCCCCCTCTGCCCAAGATGTCGTGAAGATGTATATATCCTGTGAGGCGGTTCTTCCCGTTCACAACGGCGAGGGTGGTTATCTCTTCCTTTTGCATATATTCTATGGTGCGGGCAAGAGATGCATTTTCCTCGATCGTCTTCGGTGATGAAGTCATTACATCATCGATAGTCTTGTTCCTAAAATCCGTACCCCGCCGTACCAGACGTCGCAGATCACCGTCCGTCAAAATTCCCTGCAAAGAATTTTCCTTACCCGTGATAAGTACGAATCCCAGGTTGCCCCTGTCCATTTCTTCAATTGCCTTCACGGCTGATGTTCCGGAACGAACTTTGGGAATCTGTGCGCCTGTTATCATTACATCTCTAACCTTGGCCCTCAGGCGCTGTCCCAGATTTCCCGCCGGATGAAATCTATGAAAATCCTTCTCATTAAATTTTCTTTTTTCAATCAGTACAGCCGCCAGGGCGTCTCCCATGGCTAAACACGCCGTGGTGCTTGAAGTCGGGGCCAGGCCGAATGGACAGGCCTCTCTTTCCACGCCGACATCGATGACGACATGACTTGCCCTTGCAAGCGTTGATGAGAGGTTGCCGGTAAAGGAAATGAGGTGCGCGCCGATCTTTCTGATGCTGCCGATGATCATATTAAGCTCGTCGGTTTCGCCACTGTTTGAAATTGCCAGCATGACATCATCCTTTGTGACAATGCCTAAATCTCCATGCATGCCTTCTACGGGGTGGAGGAAGATGGCGGGCGTGCCTGTGCTCGTAAGGGTGGCAACAATCTTCTTGCCGATCAATCCGGATTTGCCTAT
>JBEKXK010000057.1:0-23122 GCA_049512055.1 Syntrophales bacterium
TTCGATCGTGGACTCATCAGTTATCCTCCTTTTTGGAGTCGGTGTTCGGTAACACCTATTTATGAGTCAACGATCTCTTTTATTCACTACCTTGGGTAACATTTAATGTGAGGCAATTCGCTTCCTGATTAATCCTTGACATTGGCTTCAGAGAAGCTTATACTACTAAGCAAGATGGTTTTGGTTCATGTCCCCAGGGCCTGACGAAGGCTTTTTGGGGATTTTTTTTAACGTAAAAAAGATTTGCTTAAGATGTATGCTCCAATCCTGTCGAAGACAGGAAGAACATAGCAAAGCGAAAAAGTTTAGCAAGCGCAAAAAATAACTCGTGCGCATGCGACACGCAAAGTAAAAAATGGCGAGGAGGCAGGGTGAGCAGAATAAAACGACGGCGTCCGACGGATCCCAAATACTCGAACAGCCCAGGGAGACCTCGAACAATTGAGCATCAGCAATCAATCATCCGTCCCAAGGTTGTACTTGGCAATAAAGAGAAAAAAGGAACAATAATGAATTTTGAGTCGTTTAATCTACACCCCAACATAGAATCAGGTGTCAGGGCTGTCGGCTATACAGAGCCCACGCCGATTCAAATACAAGCTATACCTCCCATTCTTCAGAACGAAGACGTAATGGCACAGGCACAGACCGGCACGGGAAAAACCGCCGCCTTCGTTCTTCCCATCCTGCAGCGCCTGATAGACGGTCCGCGGAAGCGTATCCGGGCGCTAATAATTGCTCCGACGAGAGAACTGGCTGAGCAGACGCATGAGGCCATCGGTCAGTTGGGCCGCTACACGAAATTGAAGAGCGTCACAATCTATGGAGGCGTAAACCAGAACCTCCAGATCAGCAAGCTCCGCAGCGGAGCGGATATTCTCGTGGCCTGCCCAGGACGTCTGATCGATCTTATGGATAAGGGCATTATCGATTTAAGACGCATTGAAGTCCTTGTCCTGGACGAGGCGGACCGCATGTTCGACATGGGATTTCTCCCGGATGTCCGAAATATCTTGAAGCGTCTTCCCGTCGAGCGGCAGACCCTTCTTTTCTCGGCGACCATGCCCGATGATGTCCGGAACTTGGCAGAGAGCGTGCTCCACAATCCCGTCGCGGTTCAGGTCGGCGATGCTGCCCCGGTATCTACCGTCTCCCATGCCATTTATCCTGTCGATCCGCACCTCAAGACGCCTCTCTTGATGAAGATTCTGGACTGCACGGACACGGCATCCGTGCTTGTCTTCACGCGCACCAAGGACCGCGCGACGCGATTGGCGAAGCAGATGAAAAGGTCCGGGTTTCTTGTGACAGCGCTGCAGGGTGATCTGCCCCAGAACAAACGGCAGGAGGCGCTCGATGGTTTTCGCAGCGGCAAATACCAGGTACTCGTGGCCACCGACATTGCAGCCCGCGGCATCGATGTTTCCAAGATATCGCATGTGATCAATTATGACATGCCTGATACGGTAGATGCCTACACGCACCGCATCGGACGCACCGGCAGGGCCGCCAGAACCGGTGATGCGTTCACCTTTGTGACACGCCCGGACAGGGCTTTTGTGTGGACCATCGAAAATGTTCTCGGTGAAAAGCTGGAAAGACGGATATTGCCGAATTTCGATTATACAGTACCAGCGCCGGTCACCGGCAAGGGATCCGGCGGTTTGCGGAACTCAGGAAAGCGACCGGGCTTAGCGAGAGTCCCAAAAGATACTCCGGCAGGAAACGCCCACTATTCCTCGCCCGCTTCAAACGCAAGGCGAGGACGAAAGGATCTTTCCCAATTCCCGTTTCCCGCCGGTTCGCCGCAAATGAAATCACGCCGGTCCCACGGCATGCGTTAGTCGGCGGATCCTAAACGCTCCGTTGTCATGCGGTTGCATGGCTGGAAAGAGGAATGCCGATTTCTGATCGGGGTCTATCCTCAACTCTGGATATATTATCTTCTCAAGGCAGGGTCTCTGACATTCAAATGCATCAGAGCCTTGCACAAGAGTAAATCCAATCATCTCTTCCAGAAAGATTATTACTCCTTTCCTCACCCCTTTTTCATCGGTTCGTTCGTCCAATAATGTTTTCACGATTCGGCCCGTCCATAGCACATTCCAGGCATAAATTATCTTGACAATAGTTTGATATCAAACTATATTGCCTCCATGAAAAAGGATCACATCATTTTTCTGATCGGGCGCATCCAGTACAAGGCCAATCGGTTTCTCTCCCAGGAAATGAAGGCCCATGGTATCAAAGGATTGGTACCGTCCCATGGCGAGATCCTGGGCTATTTAATGGCGCGCGGGCCCTTGCCCATGTCCGAAATCGGGAGGATTATCGACAAGGACAAGTCCACGATCACAGCCCTGGTTAACAAGTTGATTAAGCTGGGTTACGTGGAAAAGAGGAGTGATCCCACAGACAGTCGCATCAGTCTCATCGCCCTGACCCGGAAGGGGATGGCGTTGAAGCCCGAGTTCCTTCTGATCGCTCAGAAATTGCGGGCTCGTTCGTACAAAGGGGTCTCGGACGATGAAAGGGAAACGCTGGTCAGTCTGCTGAATAAGCTCAACGTGAACCTTTAATTTCTTTTGCAATAGGGTTTGATGCCAAACTATTAACAATCAGGATCGAAGATCCAAAATAACAAACGAGGAGGAAACACATGCAGTTCGACAACATTATCTTCCAAAAGGCCAATCAGGTTGCTGTCATCAAATTCAACCGTCCTAAAGCGTTTAATGCTGTTAACGTTGAATTATTCGGCGACATCATCAAGGCCCTCGAAATCTGCGCAGACGACAGGGATGTTAAGGTGATCGTACTCACGGGAGAAGGCAAGGCTTTCTGCGCGGGGGGCGACGTGGCGCTCTTTAACAGCTCCCCCGATGTGAGCGAGACGATCCGGCAACTGACGAAGTTCTTGCATTTTACGATCGTCGGCATCCGCCGCACTTCAAAGCCAGTCATTGCCATGCTCAACGGAACGGCTGCCGGGGCGGGCGTGAGCATTGCCGCCGCGTGTGACCTGAGAATTTGCGCTTCATCTGTGAAGTTCAGGCAGGCCTATACTTCCATCGGGCTGATTCCTGACGGGGCCTGGACCCTTATGGTTCCGCTGCTGATCGGATTTGGCAAGGCGTCAGAGCTGGTGTACTTGGACCCTGTATTCGATGCCAAGGAGGCCCTCCAAATGGGGCTCGTCAATAAAGTCGTCGATGACAGCGAGCTTGAAAAAACTACCATGGATATTGCGCTGAAGCTTGCCTCGGGCCCGATGGTGTCTTATTCTATTGTGAAGGAGAACTTCAACAACGCCTTCTTTGGACTGTTGGAGCGGCAGCTCGAACTGGAGCGGCGCGGGATGATCTGGGTCGGCAAAACAGCGGACGCGAAGGAAGGAATCTCCGCTTTTGTAGGAAAAAGAAAACCCAGCTTCAAAGGGCAGTAGATCCTGAGAGAAGCCCCCGTGTTTTTGATACCAGGCGCTGGTCAAGAAACAGGGCCGGCAGGATAGCCTGCCAAAATTTTAGACGCTGCACTATCGGTACGCATACGCATGAGCCGTTTCATCTTCAGGTGGAACGGCTTACTATCTCTATCGATAAATTTCCATTTGCAAATATGCATTAATCCGTGCCGTCGAAACTGTCTGCCAATTCCCCTTTACCATTTGCAATTGCGTTTTTCTGACAATCCGAGGAACCAAATGGCAGAACCATGCCTTGAGATGTGCGATCATGACAGTTTGCCCAACTGCATTTAAAGATTGCAATTTTTCATGTTTTTATGAGATAGACTGCCTGGGCAACAGGCTTCAGCGTCATATTTGGACAGAAAGATATCGCAACCTTAACTGTTTTCTCATGTGAAGAGGTATAGAAGAGAGGTTAAAATGAACATCTTCTTGATCCTAATCCTTATTGCCCTCGTTATAACTCTTTTTAATATATCATCGCAGAGAAAGAAATCCGGCCGGAAGCCACCTCACCGTGCGGCTGATACGGTAAAACGTCATAAAGAGAAATCGCCGGCGCCGTCTCACGCCGAGGTTCAAGGCGGGGAAGCCCAAAGAAAAGCCTTCCTCGAGTCTTATCCCGTACTAAAGGACGTCTCCTATTCCCCTATTGCCGAAGGCGTCGCGCCAAGATCAATAGATGACCTGAGTCGCGAAGTCATGGCAGCTGTCAAAGAAAGAATCTCTGCAATTAAGCCTATCCCCGTCAATTATTTGAAACTGATAAACCTCTTGCGTAATCCGGAATCGAACCCCGGAGAGATTACGTCAGTTACCGTGACAAATCCCGTTTTTTCCGCGAGAATCCTGCAGGCGGTGAACTCCGCGTACTTCAACCCTCCGGAAAAGATAACGTCTGTAGGCAGGGCAATAAGCCTTTTGGGATATAACAGCGTACGGGCATTGGTCCTGCAGGAGACTCTTAATAACGTACTGCCCCGGGAGCGATACGGCGATGCTGATGCATACAGCAAGACCTGGGCCCACTCTGCCGTGGTTTCTGTCTGTTCGGGACATCTCGGCAAGAACCTATTTCAATTCTCTGAATATGAACTGGGCACGATGGGACTTCTCCATGACATAGGCAAGTATTTTATCCACATGCTGAAACCGGTGGGAGAGGCCGCGACGGAATCTCCCCTCGTGATAAGAGAGGAGCAACAGTACGGGATTAACCATGCGTGTCTGGGAAGCCTTGTGGCAAAGAACTGGCAACTCTCGGACAGCATCGTGAAAGGCATAGAATACCATCACTACCCCGTATTTTTCCCTCCCCAATCCATCCCCAAACCTTATGTAAAACAGGCGTTTGTAATTTGTCTCTCCGACCTGATCTGTAAGGCATTGGGTTACGGCGCTAATGACGATGAAAAAATGCCCATCAGAAATGAATACTATGAAATGTTTAAGATGCGGCCTGACCTCGAGGAGAATGTTACGACCCGCCTGGTAAAAGAAATAGAAAAAGCACACGTTACCGTGCAGTCCTACATCCAAGCGCCATAAGCGAATCCAAGGCGGTCGTCGACCCGCTGGCAATGAGGGCTGATCATAACAGTTCGCTGCGATGGCAACAAAAATAAACGATAATGCGTTTTAATCAATGACCGCAATCTGCCCACTCTTTTTCCAAAGAAAGAATTTAGACCATGTTTGTACATTTCTGGATGGCAAAGTCACCCGTCGTGGCGACTGAAGAAATGAGCCTGGAAGAAGTCCTGTACTTGATGAAGAAATACAAGATCAGACGGCTCCCTGTCGTCCGTGGGGAAAACGATCTTTGCGGAATGATAGTCATCTCTGATATCTATCCCTATGTCGGTCCGCACGCGATGACGAAGGCCCTTTTTTCTCCAGAAGTCACGGAGCAATTGCGAAATGTCCGTGTTGCGTCGGTAATGACGAAGTCGCCGATTACCTGTGATCGCAATGCGACGATCGACGAAATCGGGGTAGTAATGCGGTGTAATAAAATAGGCGCAGTTCCTGTCGTTGAAGGAACCAAAGTGGTCGGCATTATCACGGAATCTGATATTCTGGGAGCCTTGTCGAATATTGCTCAGATGGGATCCGATAGCAGGCGCATATTTTTCCGCATCCCCGTCATGGAAAGGATAAACACTTTTTACAAAATCGTATCTTTGTGCGAACAGAACGAGCTTGAGATTTTGACCATCCTCATCCACCCCATTCCGGAAGAACAAAGCCATCTGGTGATGCTGAGGGTACGCGGCAAAAAGGTGTCCGAATTCATCGACATGCTGTGGCGTAACCATTATGAAGTGCTGGTTACATCTCTGAAGAAAGAAGAGAAATAGGCTTTCTCATGCCGCGTCATTGAAAGATGTTAAAGGGGTACTGGAAATATGAAAAACATTATTATGGCCTCGGCATTTTGTTTTCTTATTAGCATCGTTTTTCCCTATCGAGTGATTGCGCAGCCAGCGGCTGATCCCACATTAACGGCAGAAATAGGCAAGATTAAAGTTATCGACCATCATGCTCATCCGTTGGTGGCAGTCAATGAGAATGAGAAAGATACCGGATGGGACGAGTTGTCTCTTGGGAGCAAGGGAGAATCGGAAATTGAAAGGGCTCTCATTCCGTATCGGTTGAGCCCGGCCAGCCCCGAATTGATCAACGTCTGGCGGGCTCTCTGGGGCTACGCCCATACCACCATCAATAAGGAGCAGGCAGCAGAGCTGACCGCAACCAAGAAGCACGTGATGCGCGAACAGGGAGACAACTACGCTGCCTGGGTACTGGATAAGATTGGCGTAGATACGATGTTTGCCAACAGGAGGGCTATGGGACGCGGATTAGCGGCGCCGCGTTTCCGGTTGGTCACTTACGCAGATATGCTGATGTTCCCGCTTGATAACGAACGCGCATGGAAGGAAACTCCCGACCACAATCGCTACTATGCCGGCATAGAGTTGGTGCTTAAGCAATCGCTGAAAGATGTGCATGTTGCCAGGCTGCCGCTGACGCTGGATAAATATCTAACCGAGGTCGTCACCCCCGTGTTGCAAAAACATAAACGCGATGGCGCCATTGCCGTGAAGTTCTTAACGGCTTACCTCCGCCCGCTCGACGTTACCAATCCGCCCGTGGAGAAAGCGAGGAAAGTATATGCCCGCTATGTCAACGGTGGAAAGCCTGCGGCAGATGAGTATAAAGCACTGCAGGATTACATCTTCCGCTACATTGCCCGCGAGGCCAGCCGCATCGGTTTAGTCGTCCATATCCATCCGGGTTTCGGCGATGGTCGTTATTTCGACGTGCAGGGCTCCAACCCCCTGCTACTGGAACCTGTCTTCAATGACCCAATACCCCAGAATACCAAGTTTGTCATCATTCATGGCGGATGGCCATTTGCCAAGCAGACCGCAGCCATGCTTCTCAAACCAAATGTGTACGCTGATTTCTCAGCCATAGCCTTTCTGATTTATCCTCGTGAGCTCAGCGAGATAATCCGCAGCTGGTTGGAGATACAACCCCAAAAGGTGATGTTCGGCACCGATTCTTTCGATGTCGGCTATGTGCTCTTGAATTGGGAGGAATTGACGTGGCTCGGGACCGACAGCTCGCGGCGGGTGCTGGCGCTGGCGCTGACAGGAATGATGAACGATGGCGAAATCACGAGCCAGCGAGCTACAGAGATAGCCCGGAAAGTGCTTCGTGAAAATGCTATCAAACTATACAAGCTCAATGGTTCGTAAGCGCTAAGAAGTAATTGAACCTGTCTTAAACCAAATACTCACCATAAGAGAGATGGCCAAATGAGAAAATTATTCGTTATATTCTTGCTCCTTGTAGCAGGGTGTCATACTCCGCAAATATCAACCTATACTAAGCAGGATATAGACTTCTCCAAATACAAGAAGGTTGCTGTCATCAAATTTGATTATAAAGAATCAAGCGTAGGACAGGAGGTATCGGATCGCGTTGCATTAAGTTTTATGAAAAAAGGATATAACGTCGTTGAACGGAGTCAATTGAAATCCATAATAGACGAAAACTCTATAGCGGCTGCCGGTTTAACTGAAACAACCAGGTCGGCATTGCAGCTTGAAGGCGTTGATGTTTTAGTAGCGGCTCCATCGCGAAATATGATTGTGAGCAAAGTACAGCTGCGTTTATTGCAAGCGGAATGGCGATGGCAACGAAGAAGAATCTTTGCCATGCTTCCATCTCTTTTAAAATGTTGAATATACAAAATGGTGAAATTCTTTGGGCAGGTCAGGGATCCCATTCGCTGAGAGAAAGGGATATGACTGCCGGCAGGGTGTTGCAGAAATTAATCGAGAAGATAGAAGTTCAAATGCCTTAACAATCTCTCACTCGGAGTGGGGAAGAGTTTCTTAATCTCCTAAACAAAGAAGACCAAAGAATGAGAACTAAAATTGTTTTCACTTACTCTTCGCGTTCATTATCTCGGGTTGAGCCAAGCAACAATCTCAACAAACGAGGAGATGTGAAAATGAAGCGGCTTTCTTTCCCAATAAGCCTGACGATTATTTGTTTGCTGATTCAAGCCTGCGCGGTGCACGGTAGTCCATCAAAAAATGAACTCGAGACCATGCAATCTATCGAGGTCGTCCGACACAAGACGCCGGACCTGGAGGCCAAAACGTCAACCGGCGTTGTTATCAAACATGCCATGAGCGGACCCTTGGCCGGAATATTGGGACATACCCACAATAAAGCAACCTTCAGGAAAATGACCAGGGAAAAAGTGTTGCCTGACTATGGTGAGTTGCTGACCAGGAAATTCACGGACCGCGTAAGAGGCGAAGTACCGGGCTGGCCGGAGACGACCTTAAGGGAGATACCTGTCCATGGGCATTTTGATTCCAGGGTCATGACCTCATGGATTTCAAGATCACGGAGATCGGGGTTTCATCCCTCCGCGGCTTTATCTTGAGGGCGAGCGTCTCAATAAAGAAATCCGCGGGTGATAAAGTTTACAGCCGGCACATTTATTATCGGGGGGCGTCTCTGGATAGAAAACATACGCTGGATGATTACTTTGCCGACGACTGCAAAATCTTAATGGAAGAATTCAGTTTTTCTACGGATTATATCGTCACAGAATTGATCAAGAGCCTCAAGAACTAACCCGCCAATCTCTATCACGAATAATATGTCAATCCGTCTGTAAGGCACAGGCCTGTAACATGCCTCCCTAACTTGTAACCTTTTTGTTTTGACATTGAACGGCGTTTCTCGTATTCTTATCCGACCCCAAAACGACTCTTTATCAAAAAAGGAAAGGAGACAGACATGAACCATAATAGAGTCCGATTAACACTTGCGATTGTAATGTTGCTTCTGGTCTTTCCCCTGGCTGCCGGCGCGCAGCTTATGATCATCGGCAACGATGAGAAAGCGACATGGGATGACGCCGGAAAGGTTGTGGCCACGGCTGCCGGCAAAGACACGGTCTCCATCGTGGACATCTCCAAGCGGGAATCGCCGCGGATTGTCGCCAACCTGCCGCTGACCAACTCGGTTTTCGGCCCGCCCACGAACCTAGCCATCACGCCGGATAGACGGCTGGCCATCGTGGCGAACTCCCTCAACTCCGTACCGGATGGGGCGGGGTGGAAGTTCGTGCCCGATAACAAGCTGTATGTCATCGATCTCACGACAAGCCCGCCCAGCCACATCGCCACCGTTGTGGTCGGCAAGCAGCCCTCCGGCCTTGACATCAACCGGGCCGGCAACCTGGCGCTGGTGACCAATCGGGCGGAAAACTCCATCAGCGTGCTCTCCATCGAGGGGAAGGACGTGAAGCTCGTGGATACGGTGCCCATGGGCGAACAGGTGGCGGCAGTGGCCTTCACCCCGGACGGTAAGCGTGCGCTGGCGGCGAAGTTCCCCGGGCACAAGATCGCGTTGCTGGAGGTGGACGGGCAGAAGGTGACCTACAAGAAGTATGACATGAACGTCGGCCTCTGGCCGTACAACGTCGCCGTCACCCCGAACGGCAAGCTGGCCATCTCCGCCAACAACGGTAATTCGGGCGCTGCGGACGGACAGGTCGACACGGTAAGTGTAATCGACCTCGAGGCAACCCCCCCGCGCGTCATCGACCATATCGTGGTCGGGGATGCGCCGGAGGGCTTGGTTATCAGCCCCACGGGTAAGATCGCCGTCGCAATACTGATAGGGGGTGGCAACTCGGCCAAGACCGCTTGGTTCTACAAACGCAACGGCAGCGTAGCGGTGCTAAAGATCGACGGCAAGAAGGTGACAAAGGTCGGCGAGGTGGAGGTGCGTGGGCTTCCCGAGGGAGCAGTCTTCAGCCCGGACGGAAAGTACCTCTACGTCGGCAACTTCCTTGACAGTGACGTGTCCATACTGAAGGTGGACGGTACGAAGGTCACGGATACGGGCAAGCGCCTGCAACTGCCCGGGCGCCCGGCATCTATGCGCGGGTGGACCCCTTAGGCTGCTTCTGTGCGGCAGTTCTGGGGAAGAGAGACCTGGACGGTTGTACGCCGCGAGTTCCAGACTCGCACTCGGAAAGGAAGATCACAGAGTCGAACGATTTGCCGCAGGGCTGATCCCGGCGCTGCGGCAATAAACGACCACCGGTTAATTTAGTGCGCAATGGCTTATCGATCACACATGAAGACTCTTTGGGGGCTTATTTTCATTCTGATCCTAGTCGTTCCTTACGCCTTCGGCGTCTGGGACGATTATGGATATATATACGTCGTAGCAGCAGCCGTCGCTTTATTGCTGATCACGATATTAGGACGTCATGTTACCCCGACATTCTGGTGGCAGGGCTTAAGAAAGAAGAAAGACAAGGACATTAATAAAGATAAGGGAGCTTAGCGGATCTTCCGACAGTTCCCTTCAGCACCACCCATGCCGACAACCATATTTTGTGCCAGAATTCAATTGACACACAATACCGCCTTTCTTATACTTCTTCCAAGAAAAAGTAAGTTCTTATTAAAAAAGTCACGAATAATCTGATTGTAAATCACTGCACAATTCTGTATTCGCTGCTCTGTGAGCAAGAGTTAAGGCATGTTCATCCATTTGTAAAAGGAGAATCAATTGATGAAAAAGAGTAAGAGTATCATCGCCGCGTTGGCGATAATCGCCCTGATTGTGGGGCTATCGGGCTGCCAGAAAGAAGGCCCGATGGAGCGCGCCGGCAAGAAAGTAGATAAGGCAGTAGAAGACATCAGGAAATAATAGCCCTGCCAAAAAGATAGGTCCGGATATAGGCCGCCGTGATACCGACCTCTCCCTATGTTCCATAATGTAGAGTTTGTTGGAAAGGGCATGAAGGCACCCGATCGTTTTGCCCAGATGTTGTTATACACTCAGGATACAATAGCCATAGACAGGGTTTTCGGAGAGGATGATTTAAGACCTGCTCCGGCCTTGTCACGGTCTATATCAACAGCTCGGTTTTGCAGACGTACACATTGCAGATCAAAGGGGAAGGATATGAGAAATTGAAAATCGGGAAATAATCTGGACAATTCCAATTTCTCTATCGTAGCACGTTTCTATTTTGTCTGAACTTACCCTAAAATAGGGAAGCGGAGCCTCAATTATTCAAAGGAGTGTATCATGAAAAGAAATGTTTGTTTGCTGGCTTTGCTCCTGTGTTTTGTTCATTTACCCGCGGTTCACGCACAGGAATATGGTAAAATCCGCCCCCTGCAACAGCGGGCGGATCAAATAATCAAAAAAAAGAACGATTTCATTGCGCGCGTGCTGACCTCTTACAACATCCCTCATGAACGTGATGCGCAGGGCGTTGTTGTACGCATAAATGTTGACGGCCAGTGGCTGAATGTAACTGCTATCGAGGTTGTTCCTGTACTTAAAGAAACAAAGGACAAACACCAGCAAGTTGCAGCCCATGAATTATTCTTCCACACCGCTGATGGTATCCTGAATGTAGTTTCGGAGCTGACAATCCGTTAATGATTAATACTGATGAGCGTTGCTGGCTTTGCATTGATTTATTTTCAGTTCAAGTGGAGAGGTGGCTGGCAAAGGATGCGCTCGGAGATGGGGATAAGAACATCGATACCGCCGGTGCTGAACCAATGAATGTCAGTTTGAAAAGAGAAATCCCGGCCTTGCCCCCTGATAATCTGAACGACAGACACAGTGGACCAGACGCCTACTGCTTCTTCCTGGTGAGCACAAAACGTCAACTTCGACAAATCCCTTGCAGCTCAAACCGTAACGCTTAATTTGATTTTCTCGATAATAATGATACGCGTGAGTTGTCTTGCGAGGGGTACAGGCTAACGGATATCAGTTGAAATATTCTTGTACCGCCCGGAAATCAAGCGGTCAACGGAACCACACAATAAACATGTGGTATCGGGAAAAACCAATCTGCTCGACTCATCAAATCTCAACCTCATGAAGGGCTGCCTTAAAAAATCTCCCTTGGTCCAATTTCAGACAAGGAGGAGTCTTGACGTCCAAACTCCAGCGATAAGTTTTACCTACCAATAAACGTACAGTTAATCATCATTGCCTATAGCCTCTCATGTCACGTATTCTTCTATACGTAGAGCTATATGGAATAGTCTAATTTCAAGAACAGAAAGACTGGCAGCTCTGTGTTGGAATGTGTCTGCCGGTGATGTGTATGAACAATCAGATAAGATCAACTTGAAGGCTGAAGAGAAGAGTTAAAGTAAGCGAACATCCAAATAGAGAAAAAGGGAATGGATAGGATGGCGATAAGCGACAACTTCAGCCAACAGGAGGCTGAACATGAATCAAGACATTCTCAAAGGGAAATGGCAGGAGATCAAGGGGGAGATCAAAGAGAGGTGGGGCAAACTCACTGATAACGATCTTGTCGAGATCGAAGGAAAAGGCGAGAAACTTTTGGGGCTTTTACAAAAGAAATATGGATATATTCGGGACAAAGCCGAGCTGGAATATAAAGATAGTGTCGAATTGGCAGAAATTGTCGGCAGTATACGCGAAATAATGACAATAAAGAAAGATTTTGTGCCATTTGCATTTCTTGCTCGCTACGGCCAGCCTTTGATAGCGAAGAAACAAGAAATTCAAACAACAGGAAAGGAGGAAAAATATGGGTACGATACTGATCGTTATTCTAATTCTCGTCCTCGTCGGCGTACTGCCGACCTGGCCTCACAGCAGGAGCTGGGGATACTATCCCAGCGGCGGACTTGGATTGGTTCTTCTGATTCTGATCATCCTGGTACTGCTGGGGCGGATATGACGTGAGTTCCGTGCACGGGAAATCACAATGTATGCGGCCTCTCTAACGGGTTCAATGCGGCTGTAGGTGAACCAGACATACCACTTCTTCCGAAAGGCTTCGGAAAAAACTGAAAAAGGAGGAATACTATGAAATCAAGTACGCAGGACAAGGCGAAAGGCACGTTTCACAAAGTGAAGGGTAAAATCAAGGAGGTAGCCGGGGAGCTAAGCGATAATCCTGAGTTGGAAGCTGAAGGCGCCGGTGAAAAGATGGCCGGCAAAGTTCAGGAAAAGATAGGCGAGGTCAAGAAGGTCCTGGGTAAATGATCCGTGGGATGCCGACACCATGAAAGGAGAAACATTATGCCGTTGATTCAATTAGTTCTTGTTTTGGTTGTCGTTGGAGTCGTCCTGTGGGTGATTAATATGTACATACCGATGCAATCCACCATAAAAACTATTTTAAATGTGGTAGTGGTTATTGTTGTGATTATATGGCTATTGGGTGTCTTCGGATTCATAGGAAAACTATCAACGATTCATATTGGAAAGTGAAGAGTCTGAACATACGCTGAATAGAGTGAAAACGGAGAGCACTTGTGCATGTAAAAGCATCGTAGTTTCCGATAATCATTACCGCTACCGCACCCCATATTTTATCGCCAAGATTTCCTTAAAATACAAAACGGAGTTTCTTATAGCTCAACCATGAACAAACAATATCTTATCAAAAAAAATGTCGACCTCGTCAGTAAGGTCCCGCACGTCACCCTCATGTTCTGGGTGATCAAGATCTGCGCGACGACATTTGGCGAGACCGGCGGCGATGAGCTTTCGATGACACTGAGGCTTGGCTATGCCGTCAGCAGCTTGATCTTTCTCGGGTTCTTCTGCATCACGCTCGCCGCTCAGGTTGCGTCGAAGCGCTACCACCCGTTCCTTTATTGGTTCGTCGTGGTCGCCACCACTACTGTCGGCACGACGATGTCGGACTACGTCGATCGCACCCTCGGGCTCGGCTACGTGAAGTCGTCGTTCATCCTGTTCTGTGGCGTGATTGCGGTCCTTTTCGTATGGCGTCGCTCCACGGGAGAGATCCAGTACGAGAACATCACCACGAGGAAGAACGAGGTTTTCTACTGGGTGACGATTCTGGTATCGAACACGCTCGGCACTGCGCTCGGCGATTTCGTCGCTACAACCGCGGGCGTCGGGTTCGAGCGCGGCGCGCTGATGTTCGCCGGCCTGATCGCGCTCGTGGCCGCGGCGCACTTCTTCACGAAGATCCCCGGAAGCGTGCTTTTCTGGGCCGCATGACCTCTTCGCTCGTTATCTGCGCCGTCATGGTCGTGTTGATAATCTTGACATCAAGAGGGTCCGGTACCAGCGAAGTTGCAACCAGAGGCAAAGTCGCAAGATGACGTCAGTAATATCATTTTATTGTGCCCAAAGTATCCTTTTTATCCGACATAACCCTCATAAAGAAGGGAATTTACAGATGACTACACATTCTATATTATCAAGACTAGTTGTGATCGATTGCTGTGATGCATAGGAGGATCTCGAAGTAGTGACAGAAACCGATTAGGGAGGAAAGAATCAATGAAGATTTCTGAATGGTTGGATAAAAAGGAAGCAGACGGCATTGACGTATCTCAAATCTCATTGCCTGATGACCTGTCTTATAACGAAGTCCCCGACGAAACTATTTTTTTCGAGGAGATTAATCCTTGCGGAGCCCTCTGCACAGGCAATCATCCGTTCGCTATTGTCGAGCGCTTTGGAGAGTGGTATTATAGTAGAGGTCAAGACAAAAAAGCGGGTATTCACTCATCCGAAATGAAATGGAGGTTGTTTACAAAGGATAAAAATCTCGCTCTCAAAACAGCCAAATCGCACATAGAATAGATTGTTGAGTTTGGCTAATTGAAGACGCAATGCGGGTATAAGCGGATATCGCAAAAGGTGCATGGGAGGTGAACTCATGAAAAATAAGCATTCGCATGAAAAGCATGGAGAATCCGGCCCGATGATGCCTCTGTCGGAACGTAAGATGCTGCACCACCTTTCCGGCATCAAGGTTGTTAAGAAAGGGACAATACCCGCGGACATTCAAGCAAAAGGCGAAATTTATGATTTATCAATTCTCCCCACATTTTCATTATGCGCATGTTATCTCGGATATGCGAATTATAAAATACTGGAGGAAGAAAAAGTTGAGATTCCCGTCGGCTTGATCTGGGATCTGTTTAACTTTACATCCGCGCTGACCACGGGCGGGCAAATAATGGATCGGCATATGATGATCATTGAGAAGGCTTTCGAGTTGCTTGGCTTCCATGCGGATCTTTCAGTCAGGGATCAATATGTCGTTGTCATTGACGGCATATCAAAGATTAAGGTCACGGAGAGGAGTAAAACGAAATACGTTGGTTTCAACGCAAAAGGCACAAATCCGGATATTTTCTCACAGATGTTGATGCGCTCTTTACTCAGGAGCTTTTGAAGGCATCATCTTTTTGACTACAGGAATTGAGCGCGGAGAAAGGAGATCATCATGGACGATCTGTTTGCAAAAAAAGTGCGAGCGGCGGCAGTGGCTGGCTGGTGGACTTTGTTAATCTTCTATTGTATCCTGCTGATTCAATGGCTTGCTTATGTGCTGATCATGCCCAGGCAGCCGGCTGGAATACTTTGCATTTGGGGTGCAGGCGTTACGTGGCCGGAAATTCGTACTATCTGGCTGTGGGCAATGGTGGCATTTAAGCTCGCCATCGGAATGATGCTGTTTGTCGTCATCTGGCTGACACTTTGGGCAAGACAACTTGCACGCCATAAGGAATAAGTACTGCTACCTCTTATAGTGAAGATTATGCGTAACTATGATGTCCTTTAGACGATCATTGACACACCACGCAGGTCTACGCAACAAATTGCGGCTTGAGAAAAGCTGCAAAATTACTTGATTGGAGGGTGCTTATGAAATGGCTCGAAAAATACGCGGACTTTGCTTACGCCCTGTTGCGCATCGTGACGGGATTCATGTTATCGTTCCACGGCGCCCAGAAAATTCTCGGGGTGCTTTCCGAAATGCAACCACCGCCGGGGTCACAACTCTGGTTCGGCGGAATCATCGAACTCTTGTGCGGGCTGGCGGTGATGCTGGGGTTAAAAACGCGCCCGGCGGCTTTTCTCTGCAGCGGCACGATGGCCGTAGCTTATTTCCAATACCACTGGAAGTTCCAAATGGGAGCCAATCTCTTTCCGGCAATCAACAAAGGCGAGTTGGCCGTCCTCTACAGTTTTGTTTTCCTCTTCATCGCCTGCCGGGGCGGAGTGAAATGGTACCTCGACAAAAAGGGCCAATAACTTATAAAGACAACTCGCCCCAGAAGGCGCTGCGGCCGACTTCATCGAGTTCTTCGAGGGATAGGGACTGATTATTGAGATCCATGATAGAAAGCAAGACACATGATATTATCAGAAATAAACGTTAGGAGAATGTTTCATGTTTCAAAATCTTCCGATGGCGGAGAAAGAATTCGTTTATATGGGGCTGAAAAAATTAATTTCTGCAAATACCGGGCAGGGTTTTCGTAACGGAGATCAGGGACATCCTGTCTATATCTTGGGCAGCAATGGTAAATTACCTGAAGATGATCTTGATTTTCCCGGGAAGCATGCGCTATTCAAGATGCTGAGAGAACTGAGCGACGATTTTAAAGCTAAGGGTCATACGGGTGAAGCATGGTGGTATGATTTTTCCTCATGGGGAAATTTCTGTAAATTTGCATTGGAAAGCTTCAAGAAGTGTGAAGGCAAGAGATCGGGTGTGTGAATGGTCTGAATGAGGTCTTTTGACCCTGTTCTGACCCTGAGAAAATTGTCTGGCAAATTGGTAGATGTCATACTATTTATAAGGGGTGGTATTTGAGCTCCGAAGTTATTCAAGATAATTCCTTTCTTCCTTCCTGAAGTCCACAAGCCTCCATCTTGGATTTTTATTGTAGATCTCAAATGGAAATCGTGATAATCGAAATGCATATATAAAGTCAGATTTTAATTTTCATAAACCCTTTAACGTTGCATGAGGGTAATATGGTCTGATTGATGAAACCCCGTTTCTTGGAAGAGTGCGGGGTCTTGTTTTTATGAGATTCAATCGGGAGAAACCGGTCTACTCGGCTCAAAGAAATAAAGGAGACACACCCATGCCAAAAATAACAGTATATTACTTCACAGGCTACAATATAGTCACCGACGAAATGGTTCGCTCTAAACGTATGGCAAGCCGTGAAACCATCAGGAGATTCAATTATACGCCACTTAACCACACCGCCAAAGAAGTGGATACATCTGAACTTGATGATAACGGGCTCTATCCAAAGAACGAGACGATTCAGTAAATATGAAGGTTCAGTTTCCCGACCCGCTGTTTCCTGGAATATTTCTCTGACGCTTACTCCTATATTCTCAACACTTTCAAAATAAAAAACATACCCTTCAGGAATCAATCCTCAATCCGTTTTTTGCATCTGTCACAAAAAACCATATCCTCACCGATACTTTTCGCAGTTAGTAACTCAGTTCTGGTTAAATCTTTCAGTTCTTCCAGTGTCGCACATTCTCTGCAGATGGTTTCAGTATCAAATTGATACCCCAGTATTTCACCTTTTTTAATCCCTGTCATTTCTCCACCTCCATGAAAGAAGCACAGTGCTGATTAGCTGCTTATAGACACCTTCCTAACCTCTTTTAGGATGCCACCATCAACTCAGAAGTCAAGATATTCGTAAATCATCCTATAAGAACAGCCAGACAATGCTTCCCTTATTAGCATCCTCCTTTTCTTCCAGCTTAAGCATAATCTAATAAATTTTTCCTCTAACAAAGAGCATCCAGCAATTTTGGCGGGCATACTCCTTAGATTAGATCAATAGAGAACATTAACGAACACACCTATGCTTTGAAAATAATTTAATAATTGCCTTGACTTTGCTACAATCGTACATAACTTAAAATTACAATCACCATCACGAAAAAGTTGCTGAGTTAATTGGCAATAAGCCCGACTAATCGGGAACGAGACAAAAAGGAGTGTGTCAAGATGCAGGTAGAGCGAATGAAGGTTGCGCCCGTTACAGTAGCATATGCAGACGGGGGGCAGGACAAGCTGGTAGTGGAGTTCGCAATCCCAGGAGCACCAACGGAGACCATCGATGTAAAGATCCTCCCAGATAGTGTCTATTTGTCGGCTCCAGCAAGGGATATTGAGTACGTTTCGGCATTGGCTTTGACTTGGACGGTGAAACCTGAGAAAGCCGAAGCGACTTACGAGCACGGATTGCTCCGAATTGAGGTGCCTTTTAAAGATCCAATGGAAGATGCGGTGAAAGTCGCCATTAAGACAGGCACGGCTGAAACTAAGACCAAAAGGATTGCAGCCAAATGATCCGCTAATGAGTTGGGTTTTTAAACAGCGGGAAAAACAATTGATATTGAAGCCCTGTCTCATTGCAGTGGACAGGGCTTTTTGTTTTTAGACGAGAAGATATTATAAAACTTGGATCTGTAATTGGCCTTTTCTGAAAAAAGAAACAAAATGTGGAGGTGAAAGCATGCCAACGTATGTGTATCTTTGCGAAGCCTGCAAAAAAGAGTTTTCATTGATACAGAGTTTCAGCGAACATGATAAGGGCAAAGCCACATGTCCGAAATGCAAAAGCAAGAAGGTGAAACAGCTTATCTCCATGTTCACGGCCAAGACGAGCAGGAAAAGTTGATTCATATATTAATTTTTAGACTGATTTTTAAGAAAAGGGAGGATGAAAGTATGAACAAAGAAGATCTTATCACTGTGGTCGCAAAATCCACATGTACTAAGGCAGAAGCAGCAACGGCCGTAGATGCCGTCCTTGGGGCAATTAAGAAGTCGCTGAAGAAAGGAGAAACGGTGACTCTCGTCGGGTTTGGGACATTCAAGGTTGCAAAGAGATCAGCACGAAATGGAAGAAATCCACAGACCGGCAAACCGATCAAGATTGCCGCCAAGAAGGTCCCCAAATTTACAGCTGGTAAGGCATTGAAAGATGCAGTGAAGTAAATTAAAATTGTAAAAGAAATAATCTTCAAATAGTAGGCTATAAAGTGTTGTGCAAGAAAGGGTGGAACCGGATCTCCACCCTTTCTTATTTTGGAGAGTGATTACATTCTTTGTCTTAAACTGATCTTGATATAACAGGCTTCAACGAGATGAGTCCCTTACTTCCTGAAGTCAAGCATCAAGTAATTTTGACATGTATCCACCCTTTCAAGCGATAATAGGTGAATATTATTGCATTAACATATATGACCACTTGTCTTGTCCCCGACCGTCATAAAGCAACGTCTTATCAATATTTAGCCGACCATTTCACGAATTTTTGTTTCGCCTCAGGCGAGGGGTTTCCACCATCTCCATGGAGACACGAAAAATTGACAATCTCTCTAAGATGTGGTTGACTTAATCAGTAACCTATGTGGCATCGGGGTCTAATAAAGGAGATGACAAAATGAAAAAGTTACTTTTGGGAATAATCTTTTTAGCTTTGATAGTTGTGTTTCCTGTCATGACGATGGCAGCGGTAGATGTAAGTGTTGGAATTTCCATACCACTACCGCCACCTGTCACATTCGAAGCACCGCCGACTGTAGTCGTATTACCAGATACCAATAGTGTTTACGCTGTTCCCAGTATAGGTGTAGACCTGTTTTTCTGGAATGGTTTCTGGTGGCGTCCGTGGGAAGGTCGGTGGTATCGCTCACCGTATTATGATCGTGGGTGGGCTTATTACAATAGTGTTCCAAGATTCTATTTTGACGTAGACCCATATTGGAGAGGAAACTATCAGAACCATAATTGGCACGGTCACATTTGGAATTATCAACCGATTCCTCATTCAGAGCTTCAACGGAACTGGAAGAGCTGGCAGAGTAACCATTATTGGGACAAGAAAAAAACTTGGGGCGTTCAGGGTTATACACGTAAACCACAACAACAGACTCAGGTATTAAGGCAACAAAGACAAACACTATACCAACAAAAGCCTGAAGTTCAACAACATCAGCAATTTCAAAGACAACAGAAACAAGAACAACAAAGACAACCTCAAATGCAGCAACATCAACCTCAGAGACAACAGCAAAATAAGGGTGAATCACATCAACAGTCTGAAGGACACGGAGGAATGGGCGAAGAACATAGAAAGTAGGAGGACAAACGGCTAAAGTAGAGAAAGGCAGGGTCAGATGGCTCTGCCTTTTTTTGTGCATTTCAAGTCGTAATCATCGGTATAGTGTCCTCACATAGATTAAGGAGTTGTAGGTGTAACAAATACTACCCTCTTATCTCTTCCTTTCTGAAGTCGTCAATTGACAGATTTTAAAAAATATGTGAGCTTACCAAAGTGAGAAAATGACCCGTGCCTTCCTAGAGGTGCCTGATGAGCGACAAACTGAAGGATCGACTGCATTGTGACCGGCGAGCACGGTACTGTTTGCTGCTGCTGATTCCGGCATTATTTTATTTAAATTGCCCAGACGCATGGGGCGGCGTCAGTGATCCCCCCGTGAGTAATGTAAAAAACGTCCACTATGTAGATTCCGTCGGGACAAACTTCCTTTTCAGGGGTGAGCGACCTCTTACTGGAGATGGCATCAGTTCTGCCGTTTTCAATCTCGACGGCCTGAAGAGAGCTATTGCCGAGCAGGCCGAGCAGGCCAGAGTAGCGCTCCCTCCCTCCTATACCCTTGTGATCGTCAGCCTTCTCTTTATAAACGACATCCAGGACCCGGAACAAGCTGCCAGGGAAAGAGGGCTGTTGTTTGAGGAATTTTCCTTTTTTCGATTGAATCCTAAAATTGGTCAGGTACACTCGTGGACCAGCAAAGGTACCGGGCTCAGTCCTTTGGACCCGGCTCTCTCATCTGATCGAGACCACCTTGCCATGAACCTCGACAGCTGGCTCAGCGACCCTCTGGTCTGGAGAGCGGAAAAGCTGCGGGCATGGCTTGAAAATCCTTCCGACCTTGGGATCACAGGCCCTGTGGTGATTTACGTACACTGTTTCGGAGGTTGCGACCGTACCGGAGAACTCATCGGTTCCTATGCCATGCGTTACATGGATAAGAGCTGGGAGAAAATGAACGGCCTGAACAAAGGCTGCTGCCGAATAGACCCAGCAACCGGAGAAACCATCTATCGCCCTGAGAACTGCAATGCCCTGCGCTGGTATGGACTATGGCTCAACCTGAAATTCGGTCGTTCCCTGCACTGGGATAACCCGACAAAGTGCTGTAATTGACAAAAAAATTTCCTGCCGACCTGATCGCAAGAAATTGGTGGATGCGGCTGAAATAGCATCGCCAGTTTGCGATAATAAATGGGCGCTGTCCCAATCATCATCATACTTATCCTGTATTGCGCACAGACTGCGCGTTGTCTCAATTTCTTGTTGACATTCAAAAAAGTGTAAGTACAATATGTAACTACAGGCCGCGGCATGGAATTCATATGGGACGAAAAGAAGAACGAACATAATATCAAAAAGCACGGAGTCGATCTTGCGGAAGCGAATCAGGTTTTTGATAGTGTCCTTATTTCATCCCTGGATGACAGCCAAGACTATGGCGAAGATCGATGGATCGGTATCGGCACACTTCAAAACGGCACTGTTGTCGTCATTGTGTTCACTGAAGAAGACGATATCATCAGAATGATATCGATGCGAAAGGCAAGCAAAAATGAAAAAGAAAAATATAAAAAAGAAATCAAAGACAGATTGGGATCGTATTAAGGCAATGAGGGATGCAGATATAGATTATTCCGATATCCCTCCCTTGGATGAAAATTTCTTCACCAATGCCGTAATATGGAAGCCAAGGAAGAAGCAATTGACTATAAGGATTGATTCAGACGTTTACGACTTTTTTAAAAGTCTGGGCAATAAGTATCAACCACGCATGAACGCTGTCTTGCGCAGGTACATGGAATTGACACAGGGACAAACAAAACCAAAGACGTCTTAGTTTAGGAGCTCATAGGACACTGGAAGAAATGAGGCATTCGAGAGATACTTTGCCATGAAGTCTTACGATCTAAGAAGTATTTACGAAGATACAGGCAATAGCTTAGCCCGTTTGCTATAATAATTGGGCGCTGTTTCTGTTTTTAAAGGAGGGATAAGTGCAGCAGACAATCATGATGATCCACGGCATGTGGGGGAATGACTGGGACTGGAGACACTATAAACAGTTCTTTGAGAGGAAAGGATATCGCTGCGTAACACCAAACTTGCGATATCATGACATGGACCCCAAATCTGATCCTCCCAGACAGCTCGGAACCACAAGCGTCCTCGATTATGCCGGTGATCTTGAAAGAGAAATTAAGCAGCTCGACTCCTTACCCATTCTTATGGGTCATTCCATGGGCGGTCTGCTCGCCCAAATTCTCGGGAGCAGAGGGCTTGCTCAGTCGCTCGTCCTTCTGACCCCCGCATCACCCCGCGGTGTTCTTGCTTTAAGGCCTTCCGTCATCAAGAGCTTCTGGAGCGTTCTAACCAAGTGGGGATTCTGGAGAAATCCCATGAGGCAGACATTTGATGAAGCGGTATATGCCATGCTGCACTTATTATCAGAAGAGGAACAGAGAGAGGCATATGGGCATTTCGTGTATGAGTCCGGACGGGCTGCGGCTGAGATAGGGTTCTGGTTATTTGATCCGGGGAAAGCCACATACGTGGATGAATCCAAAGTGACCTGCCCGGTGTTAGTTATCGCAGGATCAGAAGATCGCATTACTCCGCCTTCCGTGGTGAAAAAGACAGCTAATAAATACAGGGCCGTCTCGACATTCAAAAAATTTCCGAACCATAGTCATTGGGTTATTGGTGAACCGGGATGGGAGGAGATCGCTCAATATATTGACGACTGGCTGAATTTGCAAAGGAGAACAAATAGCCAAAGAACTTGATCAGAAAGAACCGGTTGACCTGACGGAGTTACTCTCCATTTTCCTGGAGTCTGATGATCTGGGGAGCATTTACGAAGATACAGGCATTCGCTTCGACGGTTTGCTAAAGCTAGAATAGATGAGCGCTGTCCCTATTGGCTCAACATCTCTTGTCAAGAAATAATTAGTATGGTGTCCCCAGAATATACGAGGCCGCCCGCTTCGATTTCATCTTTGGCAATCGGGCATGGAATCACCAGTCGTATGTAAATGACAACCTAAAAATGACCCACTGCGATCACGTAAAAATGACCCACCCCTGTTTAAGTTAAAAATAATCCATAGCCATTATTTCTTTACTTTAGCCGTTGTCAGAGTTTTTTTCT
>JBEKXK010000058.1:0-22257 GCA_049512055.1 Syntrophales bacterium
TCTTCGCATCATCGTTACCATGTACTATGAGATGGAGAGATTAGGCTTGACGCTGGGCGGCGCTTCCTTATGCGTGGGCGGCGGTCCGGCAATGGCCTCGCTCTGGACAAGAGAAATCTGAAAAACGGAGCTCGACAAGTATCAAGAGAGTGGCGTTAAAATATTGCGGGGGATGCAATCCGGGTTTCGATCGTGTGGCTTACGTGGATAAGATAAAATTTGCGGCAGGCCCCGCTATAGAATGGGTCACACTGGATGAAGAGAAGTTCGATGCGGTATTGCTGGTAACCGGCTGCGATACGGCCTGCCCGCGGCGGTCGCTTGATCTTAGTGAGTACAAGCAAAGTCTATTGATTAATAATGACAAAGCATCTCCGCAAGAGATAGTGAGAATTCTGTTAGAAAGAGAGGAAACAAATGAAGATTAGAAGCAAAGAAGATTACATTAAAAGTCTCAAAGAGCAAAAAGTAGTCATATATTATAAAGGTGAGTTGGTTGAAGACCGTACGACCTTTCCGGCTTTCGTGCCCCACATAAATTCTGCTGCAAAAACCTATGAACTGGCACTGCTGCCGGAAAACGAAGATCTCTTAACTGCCACGAGCAACGTCACCGGGAAAAAGATAAACCGGTTCACCCATATCCACCAGTCCGTGGATGATCTGATAAAGAAGGTCCAGATGCTGAGACTGATTGCGCACGAGACTGCGAGCTGCTTTCAGCGCTGTGTCGGATTTGACGCCCTGAATTCCCTTTACATGACCACGTATGAAATCGACGAGAAACACAAGACGAAGTATTTCGAACGGTTCTTGGAGTACCTCAAAAAGATCCAGGAAGAAAACTTCATGCTTGTGGGCGGGATGACCGATCCGAAAGGGGATCGCTCCAAGCGGCCCAGCCAACAGGCCGATCCCGATCTATTTACCCGCGTCGTGGAGAAACGCAAGGACGGTGTCGTTGTAAGGGGGGCAAAAGCACATCAGACGGGCGCCGTCAACAGCCACGAAATCATGATCATGCCTACGCAGGCAATGGCAGAAGGAGATGAGGCTTATGCCATAGTCGCCGCGATTCCCCTTGACGCCAAGGGCGTCACGCTGATCTTTGGCCGTCAAACGAACGAGGAGAGGAAATTTGAATGCGGCATAGATGCCGGCAATTGTGAATTCGGGATGGTCGGAGGCGAAGCGCTCGTTGTTCTCGAAGATGTATTTGTTCCCTGGGAAAGAGTTTTCATGTGCGGTGAAATTGATTTTACGGGAATGCTTGTCGAACGGTTTGCCACGCTGCACCGCCAGAATTATGGGGGGTGCAAAGGGGGCGTTTCGGATATCGTCATCGGCGCAAGCGCGCTCGCAGCGCAATATCAGGGAACATTGGACGCCTCACATATCAAAGATAAACTCGTCGAAATGCTGCATCTGGCGGAGACGGTTTATTCGGGTTCCGTCGCCTGCTCCGCAATGGGTTCCAAAACGAAAAGCGGGGCCTACTACCCTGATCCGCTTCTGGCCAACTGCACAAAGCACAATATCACCCGCTTCATTTACGATATCTCAAGGCTTGCTCATGACATCGGTGGGGGAATTATGGCGACGCTTCCCTTTGACAAGGATCTGAGGAGTCCGGTGGTGGGAAAGTACGTCAAAAAATATATGAAAGGCGTCGAAGGTGTTTCTACGGAGACAAGAATGAAGATCCTGAGACTCCTCGAAAACATGACTGGCGGTACTGCACTCGTGGAAAGCATGCACGGTGCGGGTTCGCCGCAGAGCCAGAGAATCATGTACCAGCGGTTGGGAAAATTGGGACAGAAAATGAAGATGGCGAAAAAGATTGCCAAGATCGACGAATGAGGTCTGCCCCTAACGGCTGTACGAATTAAGCAGGACAGGTAATTTCAGGAATCACTACAGCTAAAATTATACTTGAGAGGAGAGGGGGGATGTGGGGGCTGATAAGATCAGAAGAGCGTATATACTGTAGTAATGCCGGCTGTGTCGATGGGCGCTGGATATGATCCTTGTACATGTCGTTATGTTAAGGTGATAAAGAAAAAATAAAGGGGGTATAAACAATAATGACTAACGGTGTAAAAAAGGCATGGGGATATCGCCACGTGATATTGATTATCATCTGGTTTATTTACCTTATTAATTACTTTGACCGGATTTCTGTATTAACATTCCTACCGTTCATCCAGAAGGATCTTATGTTGACGGCCGTTCAACTCGGATGGCTGGGTTCAATATTCTTCTTTGGCTACTCTCTGGCCCAGTTTCTCGCAGGGTACCTGGCAGACAGGATCGGTCCCAAGAAAACGATGAACATTGCCGTCTGGGTCTTCACAATCGTCACGGGAATAACCGGAGTTGTGCAGAATTTCTGGCAATTCATTGTCCTCCGTCTCAGCCTTGCGGTCGGCGAAGGGCAGCATTTTGCCCCCTCCATGCGGATGATCGCAAACTGGTTCCCACGCAGTGAAAAAGGAAGGGCGACGGGATTTTTCTCAACCACATGGGCTGTGGCCCCTGCCATAGTTCCTATTCTTGTTACCCAACTGGCGGCAGGCTTCTTCGACGGCGCCTGGCGTCCCGTATTCTTTATCCTGGCAGTCCCGGGTTTTCTCTGCATCTGGTTGCTAAAGAAATACGTATCCGATTCTCCGAAGACCATGTTAGAAATGGGGAAAGTGACAAAGGAAGAGCACGACATGATCGTATCTTCTATAGATGTGCAATCAAGTGAGCATGGAAAGACATACAGCAGCAAAATGTATGCGACGGATATTCAATTCTATCTTTACACAGTAGGCCTCGTAATCATGCTGATGATCTACTGGGGGATGACCACGTGGATCAGCACCTTCCTCGTCAAGCAGCATGGCATGAACCTGAAGACAATGGGATTTTATGCATCCCTGCCTTATGTAGTGGCTTTCTTTGCGATGTACATAGGCGGATGGATGGCGGACAAATGGTTCCACGGCAGGCCGAAAGTCGTCACGATCATCTCTTTCATCGGGTGTATCCCGGCCCTTTACTTTATTGGGCACGTTTCCAAGGGCGATACGAGTATGCTTCTGCTGGGGTTGGCGGTCGGCGGATTCTTTGTCAATCTGTGCTGGGGCATGATGTATTCCTTCCCGTCACTGCGCTATCCCAAGGAAGTGGTCGGCCGGGCGGTCGGTGTATCGAACGGCGTGGGACAATTCGGCGCCTTCGTATCTCCGATGATTGCCGGATATCTGGTTATTACACTTCCGGATAACACATACGATTTCGGCAATGTGTTCCTGTTCTGGTCAGCGCTTGCCTTCGTAGGCGCGATCGCCATCTCGTTCCTCAGAGAGCAATCGATCGTGGACTTCGGCAGCTTTGAATCGCAGAAAGGCGGCGCAATGGAGAAGAAATAACATCCGGTGAAACCGGAAGGATGAAACAATATCCCGGGGTTCGTTGGCAGACAGGAAAAAGGATTTGCGGTTCGCTTCAATCGGGCACGAAATGAGGGACTGCGGATCCTTTTTCCATTTTTGATTTTTTGTGCTATTCTCCGCGCGGTCATGAACGCAATTGTCTATCAATGACCGCACAATACCTCAGAGGAAAAAGATCATGGATATAAGAAAATTGGTGGATTCAATACAAGAAACAGAGGTCGTAGCTCTATGTCAGGAACTGATAAGAATTGTAAGCGTAAACCCTCCCGGAGATGAAATCCGGATCGCTGAATACGTAGCGGGAATACTGAGCAAGGCAGGTCTGGAGATGGAAATTATCCATCACAGCCCGGCCAGGGCCAGTTTGCTCGCCATACTGAAGAGCAGCCGAAAGATCCCGCCGCTCCTCTATAGTGCACATCTTGACACAGTTCCGTTGGGCGTTGAGAAATGGATCCATGAGCCATTTGATGCGGTTATTTCAGACGGAAGGATATGGGGCCGAGGAGCCGCGGACATGAAAGGAGGGATGGCCGCTCTGATCGTTGCAGCAGCAGAGCTGGCACGGTCCGGTTTGCCCTTGCGGGGAGATCTTATTCTGGCGCTGACGGCCGGCGAAGAAGTTGATTCGCTCGGCGCTACTGCCATAGCATCCCGGACTGAACTGGGGCCTGCTCAGGCGGTGGTTATCCCCGAACCGAGCGACAATGACGTCTATATAGCGGAAAAGGGCGCTCTGTGGTTGGAATTGAGCACCCAGGGGAAGACTGCTCACGGGGCTATGCCGGAACTGGGTCATAATGCCGTCCTGATGATGGTGGATCTGATAACAGAACTGCAGAAGCTGCAAATCCCGTTCAAAGAGCACCCCATGCTGGGCGGTTTTAGTATGAGTGTGAATACGATACAAGGCGGTATGAAGACAAATGTAGTTCCCGATGGTTGTGTGGTGACGGTGGATATGCGCACGGTACCCGGTCAGAGTCACGAAGCAATCCTCGTGCGGATAAAGGAAATGATTGCCGGTTTGATCCGACGAAATCCCGCTTTCAGGGCATCGGTAAAAGTAACCAATGATCGCCCTCCTGTAGAGACATCGCCTAAAGAGGCTGCTGTCAGACTCTTTGCCGGTATTGTGGAAGAGGTGCTGGGGGAGCGTCCTACGCCCAAAGGCGTCAGATACTATACCGATGCAACGGCCCTCGCGCCGGCATTTAAGGCGCCGATGATTATTTGTGGGCCGGGTGATCCCAAACTTGCCCACCAGCCAAATGAAAATATTGTAATTGAGAAACTGGTTCAAGCGGTAAAAATCTATACACTGACCGCCGGCAGGTTTTTAGCTTAGTATTGAATTCGGTAGCGAGCGCATGGTGAACGATGCCATTCCCTGAGAATCGAAGATTCTCCGCAGCTTGCTGCGGAGAGTTTCAACGATAATTTTTGCTGAGTTGTCCGCTTAATTTATTCAGCTGCTGTTATCCCCTGCGAGCCTTGGCTTTCGAGGCTGTTGGAGCTATTCTTCAACCGCCTTTTTCTGTTTTTACGAACAGGATTGACGAATTGAAGAGATAGAAACATGATTTAAAATATGGTACAGATCTCCCCGGTGTCAAGAAGTCATGGAAAATCCTCAAGGCCCGGTTTTTGGGGACAGGATAGAACCGTATGCGTAAGACTTTCCCATTGATTCTTCTTTTCTTTCTCTTTGCTCTTTGGGGTTGCACTACCCCAATGCAGAAATATTGGTTGAACAGCCAATTCCACCAGTCGACACAATATTTTGAAAAGAATCTATCTACGGATAAAGCCGGCCTCGATGATCTCTATTACTATTGCATATCCCTATATGAGATAAAGAATTATGAAAAATTCGCTAATTGCCATGATGCCTTTTTTGCAAGAGCGGGAAAGGCCGGCACAATCAACAGAACCTCGCGGGACGCTTTGCTGGCGGAAATCCATTCCTTCAAGGCGAGGAACATGATTGATCTCGGAGCCGATGCCGACGATATAAAGAAAGAGGTTGATTATTCTCTTGCCCTGCTGAAAAAGGCGTCGCCTAATTATCATAACGGATACAAGATTCCTGAAATACATGTATATGAAACCGCCGGTATTTTCGCGGCAATTACGGGAGACAGCGCAACCGCATTGGATTACATAAGCAAAATCAAAAGAGTCACATCCATGGCCGAATTTCAGCTTCGACCGATCAAGAACGCAGCCATAGCTGGGATTTATTTCATAATGAAAGACTATGGAAATGCAAAGACAGTTATTCAGGAATATTCCGGAAGCGCCTTTTATGCCTTTGCCCAGGCCATGGAGGTAATGATGGTTTTCCCATTACTCGTGCATTATGCGGACGTCGGTACCGATACGAGCGTAGGAGCATGGACAGAACGCGGCACATTCTTAAGTGAATTCATGGTAGCAAAAATTATTTTTGAAACGGGGAGCCTTGTCGAGGCAAAAAACGGATACGAAAAACTTCTCTCTCAAAAGATTGCCGCGAATTACGAACGCCTCCATTGGACGTCTCTTGCTGACTTGGCTTGCATATACAGGAAAGAGGGCAGGTTAAAGGAAAGCATTAACTCTTTGGAACAGGCCACAGATATCATTGAGAATCAGAGGAAGAGCATCTTTTCTGAGGGCAGCAAGATCGGCTTTGTAGGCGATAAGCAGGCTGTCTACCATGATCTGATAAGGGTCTTATACGAAGACAAACAATACGAAAAGGCATTTGAGTATGTCGAACGCTCCAAGTCGCGGGCGCTGGTTGACCTTCTTGCTTCGAAAAAGGACTTCGGATACAAGGGAGGCAATGAAAAGGAAATCCGCACACTCCTTGCTGCTGAGGATGCCGCTGAAACAAGGACTGCCATGCAGGCTGCATCTATTGACAGCGCCAAGACCCGGAGCGTCCAGGTCAAAGTCAGAGAAGACTTGAGAAATAAGGCCCCCGAATTGGCGTCACTTGTTACAGTTACCTACCAGCCTGTCTCCGAGCTGTTAGCGCAGATCGCAGCCGATGAAGCCCTAATTGAATACTATTACCGTGAAGAGGACATGTATGCTTTCATATTGTCTTCTGACAAGCTGCGCACCGTTAAACTGGATGGTGCAGGCCTCAGGGACGACGTCATGGTCTTCCGCAAGCTCATAGAAACGCCGGGTTCTGCATCGTTTATGGACGCGTCCCGAAAGCTCTATAAACGTCTCTTCCAGCCCATCGAAGGCTCACTTGGCAAACGTTCTCTTATCATCGTCCCTCACGGTATATTGCACTACCTGCCCATGAATGCCCTACATGACGGTCACGGTTATCTCATCGACCGTTACAGTATAAGTATGATGCCCAGCGCCAGTGCCCTAAAGTACCTGAGCAAGAGGAAAGCGGATAAGAACGGAGGCATTCTGATATTCGGTAATCCTGACCTTGGCGACGCCAAGCTTGATCTGACACATGCCGAACAGGAGGCGAGAGATGTTGCCGGTATCCGGCCGAAGTCTAAAGTGCTCATTCGCAAGGAGGCTACGGAGACAGCTCTACGCCAGTATGGCAACGACTACAGCTATCTGCACTTCGCCACCCATGGACAGTTCAATCCGGAGTCCCCATTGCAATCGGCGCTTTTGCTGGCACCTGATTCTCAGTACAATGGGATACTTTCGGTGAATAAAATATATTCATTGAACCTGGCTCTCGACCTCGTGACCTTGAGCGCCTGCGAAACAGGATTGAGCAAGATCGCCAATGGTGATGATCTGGTGGGACTGACCAGGGGATTCCTTTATGCCGGTTCCAGTTCGATCGTGGCCAGCCTCTGGAAGGTGGATGACCTTGCCACAGCAGAACTCATGACCCGCTTCTACAGAGAATTGGACAGGACTGATAAGCGTGAAGCCTTAAGAACAGCCCAGTTGGAGACTAAGAAGAAATACCCCCATCCATATTACTGGGCCTCGTTTCAGCTCACGGGAAATGCGCAGTAACCCAAATCTTCTTCTTTCTCTACAGAGCAGCAGTGCTGGCAGATTGTGATATGAATGATAGAGAGTGCACGCACTTTTAAAGGGAGAAAGAAAATGAGTTTGGGTACGAAGATTACGGGAGGATTCCTTGTCATTCTCATCCTGACAGGATCCATTGCCTATATCGGATGGAGCAGCCTGCAGACGGTGACGGACAGGTTTACGAAGGCTGACGACATGGGAAGTGTCATCACTCATCTCCTTCAGGCTCGACGACACGAGAAGAATCTGATTATTCGCGGTGATATGAAATGGGCCGCTGAGGTGAAGAAGGAAATCGAAGAGATGAAGACAGTGGCCAATAACACCAAAGTGAAATTTAAGGACCCGGTCAACAGACAACAGATGGATCAAGTTCTTGAAGCGACGGTATCCTATGAAAAAGCCTTTGCGCAGTTGATGGAGCTGGTCGCCAGAAACGACATCGACCAGGTACAGAAGAACACCCTCATGAAGGGCATCGACGCGTAATTGGCCCAATCCGGCCGGGCGGTGGAGAAAGAGTGCAAGGATGCCAGGGACAATCAGTTGATGAAGCTGCAGGCCCAGGTGAAACAGGCGAACCCGCTTATCCTTGACGCGACCCTGCTGGCCATTATTTTGGGACTTTTCTTCACCTTCTTAATCACCCGCCTGATCACCAAGCCGATTCACAATGTAATTGAAGGCCTCAATACGAGTTCCGATCATGTTGCCGGCGCATCAGCGGATGTGGCGACTGCGAGTCATACCCTTGCCGAAGGGGCTACCGAGCACGCGGCCATAATTCAGGAGACGTCATCCTCCCTGGAAGAACTTTCTTCCATGACCCGGAAGAATGTGGATAATGCGACGGAAGCCAAGGCCATGATGGGGCAAGCCAAGGTTATCGTCGAACGGGCGAGTTCGGAGCTGAATCAGATGATCAGTGCGGTTGAAGAAATCTCCAAGGGCAGTGAAGAAATCGGAAAGATCATCAAGACCATTGATAGTATCGCTTTTCAGACTAATCTGCTGGCCTTGAATGCAGCGGTTGAGGCCGCACGGGCGGGAGAAGCGGGAGCGGGATCATCCGTTGTCGCCGAGGAGGTGAGGAGCCTTGCGATACGGTCGGCGAAGGCGGCACAAAGCACAAGCGCGCTCATTGAAGATTCCATCAAGTCGATGTATAGAGGCAGTGAGTTAACCAAATCAACGCAGGATGCCTTCACAGCCAACCAGGAGATTGCGATTAAGATCGCGATGCTGGTTGATGAAATAGCGGCCGCGTGCCAGGAACAGGCGCAGGGCACTGATCAGAGCAATAAGGCCGTCGCCGAGATGGATACGGTGGTTCAGCGTAACGCTGCCAGCGCGAATGAATCGGCATCCGCTTCCGAAGAGATGAACGCCATGGCAGTTGAACTGAAACATTATGTCTGCGACTTGATAATTCTGATCGACGGAGCCGGGCGCGATAGGATGGGAAACGTCATGGGACGGTCAGGTCCGGAGTTGGAGTTCAAGAATGATTAGTCCAAGGATTCTTATATGATGATCATCATCGGGGCGACATCCCACATAGACCAATATCATGTCGGAAGGAAGTCATAACGTGCGCTATCATAAGATTAGACTTCTGTGTGTTCAGATCATCATAGGCATATCAATGCTTTTAGTCACCACGGTTAATGCTGTTGAACAGCAGGAATTAATCGTAAATCCTGAAATAAACTCGTACTGGCCTGCACCACCGGTTCGTGAAACGATTGGCGGGAAGTCCATCGTCACCCTGAAAGAAGCGCTCTATAAGAAATCAAAGAAAATATGGCCTGATCTTTCCTATACGGATACGGAGGTAAAGGCTAAGGCGCTGCGGGGACTCCTGTGGATGTTGAATTACATGAATACCGGCGACCATCTCGAGGGCAATGAAAACAACTATCTTACGATGCTGGGTACGATATACAGCTCCGCGCGCGATCCTTATTTGCGTAGAATCGCCTGGGAAGAGGCAAGGCTTGTCATTAACAGGCTCATCGCAGCGGATTTTTTCAACGACGATGATAATGATGTTGATGACCTGATGGAATACTTGACCTTGTTCAATCATCTGGGAATAAGGCATGCTGCGACACAGGATAAAACCTTCCGGAAGCTGAAACAAGAAAAGCAAAATCTGATTGATGAAATTAAGAAGCTCAAAAGCGCTTCGCTCGGCGGCGATGATCTCTACGATGCAATGCTTTCCACTTATTATATAACCAATCTGAAAAAGCACTTCCCTCGCGCCGCCGTTCTTAACGGCCTGCCGGACCTCACGGACTTTTTTGAAATTCTTTCCCGTTACAAGTATCATCTCGAGGATAGGGAAAAGCCGGACTATGCCAAACTGACTGACGATGATGTCAGCAGCATCGCAGATGACCTCTATAACATTACCCATGTTATATTCGTCGTCTCTGATTACAATTTTTATCGGGTGCCGAAAAGATATTTTAAAAGGGAAATAGACTACATGCTTAAATACGCCGGCTTGATATCTTCCAAATACCACAATGATCCCGATCTGCTGACGGAAGTGGTGTATGTACTGACCATGTTGGGTTATTCCAAAGACCATGACGTGGTCAAAAAGGGCTGGGTAAAAATGCTCGATGCGCAAAGGGAAGACGGAAGTTGGGAAGCCTTTGGCGTAGATGAAGAAAAGTCTGCCGAGGATAATAACTATTCCACATTTCACGCCACATGGGTCGCCGTTGATATGATCGTTGAGCCGGCCATACTCGGAGAAGCGCCGTTCTATGAGCCTTTGAAACCTGCGTTGGAAAAATATGCGGCAGGCTTTAATAAGAAAGAAAAAAAATCAGGGAAAAGAAATTGATAAAGATTACATGAAGCAACTAAGGACTTCTCCCTCCTCTACAGTATGTTCGTACGGGTATTGATTGATTATAGAACGCTTCTTCTTTATGTTTGCATCACGTGCCGGGAGGATGGCAACGATTTGGATAACGGCAATCAGCTTCGGAGGTTAATAATGAACAGAGGTTTGTATATAATAATGTTCGTCGTGACGTTGATGATAGGGTGCGGGGCCTTGATGCCGGAGAAGGCGAGGCTGATGGGAGCAGCGCGCTACGAGGATCTGGCGCGCCATATGGAGGGAAGTATCAGCGACATGCACACGGCCTCTAACCAGGACCTCACGTATTTGTGCCTTGCTTACTCCAACTTGAAGAACTATAGCAAATTGTTTCCTTGCCTCGATGAGATGCAGATGAGAATCGACCGGGGCGATACGATTCTTCTCAAGGCGCCGCCGCCTTTTCGAGGGGGGCACGGCGATATCAGTTTGGAGTATGAAATTATGAGGACGCGGGCTTACATCGAAACGGGTGACTATGCCAAGGCGATACTTCATGGTCGGAGTGTCATGGAATTCGTAGGGCCTGATCCCGTGCAGTCAAGGAAAGGACATGCCGGGCGGCAGCGATCGCCGAATCTATTGGGCGCAACAGCCTACACGGAAGCATTGCATCTGCTGGGTCTTGCCTATGCCCTCAAAGGCGAGAGAGAAGAGGCCGAGGAATGCGTCTACAGACTCGAACGCACACCGACACACGGAGTCGCCGGTGTCGCGGACGCCAAGTACCTGGCCCTTGCCGGAATCCATATCGCCCTCGGCCAGTACAAACAGGCGCGGGAAGCGTTTGAGCTCCTGAAACGGGAGGGCAGCGACTCTATGCGCACTATCGGAACCGCGGTTGCATTAGTCTTATTTCAAGTGGGAGAAGAGGAACTATGGTCATACAAGGATCTGCCGAAGAATTACGCGTATTGCAAGGTGCTGCTCGAAACGGGCGATGTTGCCCAGGCGAAGAAAGGGTATGACGAGTTGCTGAAAGTGCCGCAGATCAAAGTGAACGGCACGATCTACTGGTTGATCCTTTTTGATCGCGGCCGCATTGCGGAACAGGAAGGCGACCTCAAACTCACAATCGATTCATACCGCCGGGCCGTCGATGCTATCGAACGGCAACGGTCAACAATCAATACGGAGACGAGCAAGATCGGGTTTGTCGGCGATAAACAAGCCGTGTACCGCCGCCTTATCGCTGCACTGTTCAACGATAAACAATATTCGTCCGCCCTTGAGTATATAGAACGATCAAAATCGCGGGCGCTGGTGGATATGCTTGCCACAAAAAAGGACTTTGCGGTTCAGACCGGCAATGAAGGGCAGGTGCGAGAGCTCCTGGCCATGACGGATAACAGCGAGCAAGAAGCGCTGGCTCAGGAGATCCGGTCAAAGAAAGACAATACGCGCAGCGTGATTATCAAAACAAAAGAGCAACTACAGCAGCAGGCATCGGAGCTTGCCTCGCTTGTCAGCGTGACCTCTATATCTGTTGCCGAGATTCAAAAACTCATCCCGGCAGACGAGACGCTTATCGAATACTACTATACTGATAAAGAGCTGTACGCATTTGTCTTAACATCGCAGGGTCTGTCTGCCATTCGCCTTGACAGCGGAAACCTTGCAGAGGACATTAAAGCCTTCCGTAAGTCCCTTGAAAATGCTTCTTCAGCTTCTTATGAAATGCTCTCGCGACAGATGTTCAACAAGCTCATGAAGCCGGTTGAGGGTTCACTGCATACCCGCAAGCTTATCATAGTCCCCCATGGTGTATTGCACTATCTCCCATTTTATGCCCTCCATGACGGCAAGGACTACGTCATTGAACGATACAGCATCCGCATGCTTCCCAGCGCGAGCGTCATCAATTATTTGCAAAGGCAGAAGGTGGCAAAAGCGGGAGATATTCTGGCATTCGGAAACCCTGATCTGGGGGACTCTAAATACGACCTCATTTATGCGCAGAATGAAGCCATAGCCGTATCGAAAACAAGACCGCGTTCGAAAGTGTTCTTGCGGAAGGAAGCAACGGAAACAGCGCTAGAAAAGTATGGCGCCGGGTTTAGCTACATTCATTTTGCGACCCATGGAGAATTTGATGCAGACAAGCACTTAAATTCTGCGCTCCTCCTCGCTGCGGATGCGGAAAGTGATGGCAAACTGACTGTCGATAAACTCTACTCCATGAAACTCGATGCCGATCTTATTACCATGAGTGCCTGCGAAACAGGATTGAGCAAGATCGCCAACGGTGATGATCTGGTCGGACTTACCAGGGGATTCCTCTATGCCGGTTCCAGCTCGATTGTAGCCAGCCTCTGGAAGGTGGACGACCTTGCCACAGCAGAACTCATGACCCGCTTCTACAGGGAACTGGAGAGTACCGATAAGCGTGAAGCCTTAAGGACTGCCCAGTTGGAGACTAAGAAGAAATACCCCCATCCTTATTACTGGGCGTCATTTCAGCTCACGGGTAATGCGAAGTGACCCCAATGCTCTCCTTTCCCCACAGAGCGGTAGTGAAGGATCGTAGGTTGATTAAGTATTTGCTTCTTCAAAGAGAGATTTCTCAAGTCTTCCCGCAGACTCAACATTTCTTCAGGAAATTAAGAGATGTCATCAGTTTTCAAATCAGATAAATTCTTCCGTAAGTTATACCGATTCCCTATAAACCATGTCCGTTTTTCAATATAGAGAATTACTAAGTTGTTTCCCAAGATTTTCAGAGAGTTTTTTAATTCATTCCGCTTGACATAGATACTCGTTTGACGTTTCACGGGAAAAGTATAAAAATGACACATGGGTAGAAAGAGGAAAAGAGAGATGAATCATGCAGAAGCTAAGCTTTTTGCCGAGCATTGGATTGCGGCTTGGAATAGCCACGATATTGATGCCGTGCTGACACATTATGCCGATGATTTTGAAATGACATCACCTATGATCCAGCACGTACTCGGCATTGAATCGGGAACTATGAAAGGCAAAACGGCCGTGGGAGATTACTGGAGAGTCTCTCTTAGGAAAGTCCCCGATCTAAAATTCTCAATAATAGAGGTCACAAGCGGGGTCGGCTCAGTCAGCATTTATTATAACACGGTCATGGGAAAAAGGGCCGTTGAAACATTCTTCTTCAACGAGAATGGCCAAGTCTATAAGGCTCTTGCAACTTACAATTGACTGTCCAGTAAGGCACTCCAGCGGACGCGCACATGGCGCGCATACTACTGGTAACTTTCAGGCCGTTAATAATTACCAGCGCCTCAGGAGGTGGTAATTGATAAAAAGGAGGTATGTCATGAAACTAAACATCACAAGAGAAAAAATGTGTAAACTGATAGTCAGGATTATTCGTATAATGCCTGCCGATACTCGCCAAATGCCCCTGCTGCTTGCATTTATTTTTCTCGCTTCCGTATCTTACGCACAGGAAATAGAAGTATTCAGAATGCCGTCTTCTTCCCTCGTCTGCGATAAGATGCCCTTACAATACGCAGATAGCCGGCAGGTGATGATTTCTTTCAAGTCAACACCGGAGGCAATCCGCAAACTGGTTCCCCAACCTTTAGTACCCAATCCGAACAATATTATGATCATCATGGCGAGTCATTGGAACGCCAAAGGATTTCAGAGTCTGGAATACAATGATAATGGTGGAAAAATCTATGAGGTGGCGCTGCTGATTCCGGTATGGTTCGAGAAGAAAATGGGAGTCTATTCAGTAATTCTATATTTAGACAATGCATCACGGCTTCCAATGTCACGTGAAATTTGGGGATTTCCCAAAAAACTGGCCAATATCACTGTTGACGAAAAAGATGGAATATACTCGTCCACAGTGGAAATTAGCGGTACTAATATCGTAAAGCTCGATTTCAAACGCACCGAGAAAGTGGAACCTGTCCCCGCATCGCCGCCAGGCAATGTTTTTAATTTGAAAGTGATTCCATCCGTCAAGAGAAACGCGCCACCAGAAGTCTTGCAAATCACTGCCACAAGGACAAACTTCGAAACGAAAGAATCCTGGAAAGGAAAAGCCACCTTGGAGCTGGGTTCTTTGTCTACAGAACCCTTAGGGGAAATACCTGTCCTTAAAATCATATCTGCAAATGATACATTAATTGAAGGATCGATGGATTATGGCGAAGTCATTTATGACTATCTAGCCAAAAGCAAGAAGTGAAAGTCTCCTTGAACGGGGCAGTGTGAACCTTTGGAGGACTGCATTGCATCCCGAGAGAAAACATTCTAATCAGGGCAGATAGCTGTCTGTTGATTGTGCCGTTCGCAGTTTCTTCGCTTAACCTCTTGTCTATGTATCTCTTGATCTCCGGCGAATCAATGTTGACGGCCCTCATGCCTTTAAAGTGCGCGTCCAAGTGCGTAAGACTGATCATGAGACGGTCGAGAGACTTCCGGCCGTTCAATTCATAATCACTCAAGATTCCTAATCTCAATTCTTCATAGACAACCTTGTCAAAGTAGATTCCCGGAAGTTTGCCCTCCGAGATTTCACCTTCGCGCTTCCTGAGAAGTCTTTTTGCGTCGGCCTCTTTCTTACTCCCGGACGATTCCCGAAGGGGCTTACCGTTCCTGTAATACTTGATCCAGTAAACTTCGCCTCGCTTGTAAACCATTCCGATGATGCTTTCCCCCTTTCACATCGAAAAAAGAGGTGGACCCTTAACCCGGTGTGTTTCTGTTTTTTCTTGGTGATCTGCTATCTCTTCCCGGAGATTGTTGAGTTGATAAATTAAATGTTGATTTCGTTCTCGCAATGTCACGGCTTGATAAACCGCACCGACCGTGATCACGGCAAGAAGTATGAACCCGAGCGCATAAGAGCGGCGGCGCATTTGTCGTCGTCGGTGCATTTCGTAACCTTTGAGTCTACCCCATACCATTTGCCTTGTCCTTTCATAAAATTAAAAACCCCTGAGATTTCTCCCGGGCCATAGGACCCGCTCCCAGCCTCACGGCTGAAAGAATCTCGAGGGCTTTTATCTAAGATGTCTTTCTTCCTTGTCCTCAAAATCCAACAATAGCACAATCAGTAATCCTTAATCGTCCCAAAATGAAAGGCAGAGCCACTTTGACCCTGCCTTTCTGCTGAAAGTTAAAAATTAGTTTACTCTTTAAACTTTCTTCTCACTCCTGCAACCAAGATTAAACAAGACCAAGAAGAAGCATGGCGGTGGTTTCTGGGGTCATGGCATGTGTTATCAAGCTAAGATCTACGGGTTCATTGCCAACCTAAAAATCAGAAGGGTTTTCCCAGTGCCTGCCAAAGTTCAGAAATTAAAAGGGGCCTTGGCAAATATAAGTCAACCTTTAAATCCATATCTTGATTCTGGTTACGTGAATCTTTAATGTCAATTATGAAGACAGAAGAAGATTTTAACTGCATATGTTGGTCAGGATTAAGTTCTCTATATCCACCATTGGTGAGAACAACGTCATACTGATCATTAGAGAGCATGCCAATAATCTCAGTGCCATCTTTCGCAAAGCCTGCTTTATAACCACGACTTAATATGATTTTAAGTAAGAAATTCGGTGCGTCTGGCCTTTCATCGTGAATCAAGACCTTTGTCGAGAGTAACATATGCGGTTCCTCCTGAATTTTGGTTACTGTTATTGAAAATGCTATGTATATAAAGCTTCTTGTCCTTTTTAAACAAGTGAATGCATACTATGTAGAAAGTATTTTAATACGCCACAGCTCCAGTGTCATTAATTGTGTAAGACTGGGCAGAAAAGGGGATGATCAGGAAGCTAAAAACGATCGTGCAATATAGGATTTTCTTCATTTTTTATTCTTCATTCTCCTTAAAATGGTGAAGTATTTATATTCGTAAATTGATATCAAGTGCTATAAATACGATTTAACAATTAATTCTCTCCAGGACTACCATGTCATACGGTAAACGCAATAGGGCATCTAAAATCTGCTGACATATCAGATCCCCGTCGGCATCCGACTGAAGGAATATTTGATATCCTTCCGGTGTTCGAGAATGACTTGACAGCATTGCTGAAATGCCGTTGTTTGCCAGATTGATCGTTTCTTCAATGTGGCGCTGTCCCATAGTTTTAATTTTGATGGCTTTTGCTTTAATATGACTTTCGCGTCTAATAACATAAATTCCGGGGACAAAGTTTTCCATGGTACTACCTTTATCTCACCTGTTCAGTAATCCTTAATGGAACAAAGTTTATGTTTTCGTCAACATGCTAACCACCATGGTGGCCTTTAAGATAAGCCTTTGCCCATCAGTTTCGCTTATCCGTTTCTTTTCGATGTCGTCTCGTACTCGTTCAGTGAAGGCGTTCAGCTTTCTGATTAACGGTGTTGTCTCTTTTCCTTGAAGATTGAAAAGCTCTTCATGTTTTTTCCCCAGCACGGTATTCCTCAATTATCAGAATTAGAATTTATCTGGATGGATGATGTCTTATGGTTAAAAAGGCGGAACCATCTGACCCTTCCTTCCCTTTAGAAAAATTATGTGGAATTTAATTCTGAAACTTTCTCCTCACTCCCGCAATACCCATCAAACCGAATCCAAGGAGCAATATCGTAAAGAAGTAGATCCCGCATTCACAACATGGCCACCCTAATATGCCGCAGCCCCGGTGTCATTAATTGTGTACGACTGAGCAGAAAAGGGGATAATGAGGAAGCTAAAAACGATTATGCAATATAGGATTTTCCTCATTTGCCATTTTCCTTAAATGGTGAAGTATTTATGTTCGTAAGTTAATATCAATTGAAGCAATTGACGTACCACTTTGTAATACAGTTACGGTCTGATCTCATAAACAGTATAACATTTTGAATTACTTAATGAATATATATATTCCCTCAAATTTAAAGTTAAGAGCAGATGGGATGCTTTTTCGTATAAGAAATAAATTGTAAAATATTTCGACACTTTTAGTTGCTTACGGGGGTATGTTTTGGTAAATTTTTGCAAAAGACACTGATTTTACAAGGTAATACAATGAATTTCATTTTTGTTAAGAAATCCGACACATTATAATATTATCGTTAGATGCTCAAATGCGTATTGATGGACCGGCGTTATAACTCGATTAGAAACCTTCGTGATAGGAACAGATAAGACAAGGTATTACATCAAGTAGGTTTGGAGTGCTTTATAGCTCTTAAAATCAGCATCAACAAAGACGGCTCCGACATGAATGCTGTCCTCAGCATCAACGACTCTGTTCGACTCACAGGACAACCTTATGGGCTTGTTCTCAGTAGGCAAAATGAAAACAATCTCGAATCTTGTGCCTTGCGAATCAATCAGTGTATGACGCTTGAAATCTTTGGGAATTAAAATTTTTACACCGCCAAGAGAAATCTCAGTGATGGCTCCTATTCCCATTTGTCCAGGCTCCTGTTGATTAATCACCGCCGGAACAGAGAGCGCTTTTCTCGGATATTGACGTTTTTCTTTTTCAACACTCCGGAATGCTTTCCTCTCTTTCAGGTAATTGGTTAGGGCCATTTCAATCGTTGACGATAAGGACCGCCGGTCTTCTTTTGCAACTTGAGCCAGGGATTCAAGCAAATCCTTGCTGGCACGAAAACTTATGTGGTTGTCTTTTTTCATGAGGACATCTTTAATATTCAATAAATATCTAATTCAAATCTAGAAAAGCACAAACTGTGCCTAGCAAATCATTTCCGACCTGTGATTGATGTTAATCCTCGCAATCACCGTCTTTTTTTAAAGTAAATAACTACAATTATACGGATGAATTGTTTTCCTTATACAGCACATGCATTGAGTTGTAAAGAATTTCGACCATTTTACCATCTCTTTACAAAATGCGTCTGTGATAATAGATATTGAGGCTTTTTTTATTAAATTTTTTCAACCTTGCCACAGCAGGACTCATGACCAGCTTCTACAAGGAAATGGAGAGTACCGATAAGCGTGAAGCCTTGAGGACAGCTCAGTTGGAAGCTAAGAAGAAATACCCCCATCCTTATTACTGGGCCTCGTTTCAGCTAACGGGAAATGCGAAGTAACTGAAATCTTCACTTGATGAAATTTTGAAAATATGCAAAATTCCACGCAGTAATCCTTAATTCTCTTGGGGTCATATTTTCCGTGGCCTGTTTCGATGGAAAATTTGTCTTGTTTCGCGGTTTGTTCCAGTTTTCGCAATTTAGATAAGATTCATAATTCATTTACAGACCCTCCTTTCATTCAAGTATAAAGTGTTCTTGGAGATTCTAAGGATGAAAAAGTTCCCTAAGGATTTATTGGATGCTTTGATTGCGGGCGATGCAGTAGGATTAGTTGGATCTGGACCTTCGATTTCAGCTGGCCTACCTAATTGGCATGACTTACTAGATCTAATGATCAGAGAATGCGAGGAACATGTAATCGGTTTCCAGGAGGGCAAAGAACTTCGGCAACTTTTAGAAAATGGTATGTTTCTCTTGGTAGCTGATGAATGCCGTCACCGCTTGGGCACATCCTTATATCGAGACTTCATTCAGGGTGTCTTTCGCCCAGAATCAATCTCTCCATCTCCGCTCCAAAAACTAATCTGTAAATTACCATTAAGTGCAATCTTAACTACAAATTATGATTGCCTCTTAGAGCAAGCATATTCAGAAAATGCCGACCACTCAGGAATCCCCCCTATTTACACACATAAAAATATTGCCCAACTTGCACGTTTAGCAACTGAGAAACGCTTTTTCATCCTGAAGATCCACGGTCATATAGATGATATTGAAAATATTATTCTTACGGAAAAAGATTATCAAGATATAATCCATCAGAGTCCTGCATTCAAAACAGCTATCTCAAATATATGCGCTAATAAGACCTTAATAATAATAGGCTATGGACTCCGTGATCCCGACTTGAACCTTATATTGGGTGAGTATGCAACAATCTTCAAGGGCTTTGGTCGAAGACATTTTACATTTGTTGAAAACCCGGGAACCATCTTGCCGAAATTCTTTTCTGAGAACTACAACATTACAGTTATCCCTTATGAATCAACCTGTGACCATTCTGCAGGATTATATGAGATTCTCTCAACCTTATTAGCACAAGCCAATCGTCATGTTAGTATGATCACGGGAAAGTCACCGTCAGGTGATGTCAAATCTCCGCGGCATCCTTATAAATTTCTAGACTATTATGATTTTGAGGATAAAGACATTTTCTTCGGTCGTGAAAATGACAGCCGCGCCCTGATGCAGTTAGTAATTTCTCATCGAGTTGTCATATTATTCGGCCTTTCAGGAGTTGGCAAAACGTCATTAATCAAAGCATCAATAATCCCCAAAATCTATGGGACTAAATATGTGCCAATATATTTTAGACCTACTTCATCAGATATGCGTTTTATCATTGATAAGAATGGTAATATGACAGATGCGTCATTTGATGCGAACCCCCTTGAAGGTAAAGTAGCTGCCCATGCCCTTCTATTAGAAATGAATAAAATAGGTAAGGTGCCCATTATTTTTCTGGACCAATTTGAACAGGTATTTATGGATCTAGAAAGAGATAAATTTAATAAAATTACTGAATTCCTGAACACGCTTATAGATCATCAGCAGCTGCAATGTCACATAGTTATTTCAATAAGAGAAGACTATTTTGCTCGTTTAAACGATTTAGCGTCTTCTATTCCTTCAATTTTCAATAATCGATTTCAATTGAAAAAATTAGACGTTGCTTCTGCTAGGGACGCTATAAAGAAGCCCGCTGAACTTGTTGATATTTATCGTGAAGATGATTATTTGCAAGCAGTATTGAACGATCTCGACCGTGATGGCATAGAACCACCCCAACTTCAGATAGTTTGTACAGCAGTTTTTAATGCTTTGCCTTTGGGCTGGAAAACTTTGGATAAGAATATATATAAGCAACTTGGTGGCGCCGAATCTATTTTATCAGGTTACATCGGATATGTACTCAGCAGTTTTCGCGATGGCGATCGTGATGTTGCTCGGGAAATTTTAAAATGCTGCGTTAGTCCATCGTTGTCAAGAATTCTTCTTAGTCTAGACAATATAGTGGAAATACTTGGGACTAAATACAACAAAGACCATATTATAATGGTTCTGGATACTTTAGTCTTTCAACGCTTGATAAGATCCTTAAAGACTGAATCAGATTTCACCTATGAGTTGTCTCACGAGTATTTAATACCTCAGATAGATCAGTGGATTTCGGACGAAGAGCGTGAGATCAAAATGATTAGAGAAGTAATGGATAGAGAGAGATTGATTTGTAAGCATCTTAACACAATGATACCGTTAGAAAGAGCTTATTACTTAAAAAGTCATTGTGACGAGGCAAATTTGAACCCAAGTGACCGTGAGTTAATAGAAAGGAGCATCAAAGAAGGTGAAAAACAACAACATGAAAAGAAGTCGTCGGATGAGCTATTGACGCACGCTCAGAAGATGGAAGCGATAGGTACCCTAACAGGAGGAATAGCTCACGACTTCAATAACCTCCTTATGGGCATGCAGGGTTATGTATCTTTGAGTCTCACGGATGTTGATCAAAAAAGCGTAATTTATGAGAGACTAACGGTTATTGAACAAATAATTCGGAGTGGTGCAGAACTTACCAAACAGCTTTTGGACTTTTCCAGGCGTGGCAAGCACGAGGTCGAAGTTGCTAACTTAAACGAAATCGTGGATAAGACCGCCACGATGTTTGGAAGGACAAAAAAGGAAATAAGCATTCATCGGAAGTATGAGAAGGATCTCTGGACAGTATATGTTAATCGCAACCAGATTGAGCAGGTGCTTTTGAATCTATATGTTAATGCCTGGCAGGCCATGCCCGGCGGCGGAGATCTTTTGTTGGAGACAAGAAATGAAATCCTTGATGAGAATTATGTTAAATCATACGAATTAAAACCGGGGCCTTATGTTAAACTTATTGTAAGTGACACTGGAATTGGTATGGATGAATCTACAAAGAAGAGAATATTTGAACCATTTTTTACTACAAAGGAGATGGGAAGAGGTACAGGACTGGGTCTCGCATCAGTATACGGTATCATTTTGTAGTTCTCTTGGAAAAGGTACTACCTTTTTTATATATATTCCGGCATCTGAAGAAAAGATGCATGAAAAGAAAGAAATACCATCAGGAAAATTAAGAGGGACTGAGACAATCCTACTTGTTGATGATGAAGATATGATATTAGATCCGGGTGCACAAATGCTCAGAGAGCTAGGCTACAATGTTTTAATAGCTAGAAGTGGATTTGAAGCAGTATGCATATATGAAGAACATATTGATCGAATTGACATGGTAGTTCTAGACATCATAATGCCTGGTATGGGTGGTGAAGAGACATTTTATAAGCTTAGGGACATAAATCCGAAATTAAAGATTCTTCTTGCAAGTGGTTATAGCAGGGAGGACAAAGCTACTCAGTTGTTGAACCATGGCTGTGATGGTTTTATTCAAAAACCATTTAATACATTGGAATTGTCCCATAAAATAAGAGAGATTATAGATAAAAAGAGAGTTAGGTAGATTTTGCATCTTTCTCATTCTTTCTTGGATTGATACAGAAAGATCACATCTCCGAAGACCAATTGAGCATTCAATTAATATAATAAATATTTGCAATATACTATTATCTGATAGCCGATAATTGAACGCTGCGGGTGATGAGCGTCGTTATATTTGATTCCTAATCTGATTCAATTGACTTGTAGGCGTACTCCTTAATGGCACGTCTTCTGCTTTTATGTTGCTTTATCTGTAAAAGTTAATATCTTCCCAAACAGTTTGTTACATTAAAAATGGCAGTCAGTCTTCTCTTCGGTTAGAGTGTTTGTACCACCAAATACCTTACCAAGGAGGAAGATATGACCGCCGAGAA
>JBEKXK010000059.1:0-22004 GCA_049512055.1 Syntrophales bacterium
TTTTGCAGATACGTTTATGCAGCCATTTTCTTTTTAAATTTCTTACTTTAAAATAAGATGGCAATCTTTCCACATACTCGACAATATCCTGGTCTAAATAAGGTACTCTCAACTCCAATCCATGCCGCATCGAAATTTTATCGGCATAAAGCAGCAACTCATCCGGGAGTGAGGATCTTATTTCTAAAAATTGAAGACCACCCAATTCGTCAGTGTCTTCTAATAAAGGAATAAGGTCCTTCCAACATTCTAAAATCTTGCTATCAATATCATCTGGCAATAGACCTTCTCTAAAAAGATCTCTCATTGATTCGCCAGACATCAGGGAGAATATGTTCTGATATCGATCCATTCTATCTGCGACATCCAATGAATACAGGCTTCTCTTAATCGCCTCAGCACGGGGTATCTTTTGCAATAATTTCTTGAAATGTGATCGAATCCCATCAGGCAAAGAACGCCAATAGGCGCCGTATTTCGTCCCGATATGGCGCGTATAACCGCCGAAAAGTTCGTCCGGCCCCTGACCGATCAAGGCCACCTTGACTTCTCTCCTTGCCAATTCACAAACATAGTACATAGGGACAATGGACGATGCTGTAATAGGTTCCTCTACGACTGAAATAACCTTGGAGAGAGATTCTTCAAAAATATCTTTGCTTATTTCTATAGATGAGTTTTGAGCTTTTAAAAAATTAGCCGTCTGCGCGGCATCCAAAATTTCGTCATCTTTGAAACTCTCTCCATAGCCCACCGTATAGGTCTTCCAGGAGTTACCATTTTGATTCATAAGCGCAAGGAGCAATGCCGAATCAACCCCCCCGCTTAACAGCAGCCCTAATGGCACGTCACTGATCAATTGCCTTTTGACGGCCTTTTTATAAAGTTCAAATAATTCTTCTTCAGCCTGCTCAATAGTGGGGGGCGGATCAAAAAGTTCGGGCTTAAAATTCCACCAGCGTTCTATTGTTACATCACCATTGTCATCTGCAATCATTAAAGTGCCGGGAGCCAGTTTCCTGATTACTTTATAGACGGTTAACGGTGAAGGCGTATATCTGTAGCGGAGAAAGAGATAAATCGCTTCATGATCAAATGAAGACTTGGAATTGTCAGAAGCGGTTAATGGTTTAATCTCAGAGCTAAAATACAAGCTTCCCGCAGAAAGCTTATAGTAAATAAATTTAATGCCCATTCGATCCCGGGCAACAATTAGGCGTCGTCTTTTCTCATCCCAGATGGCTAAACCAAACATGCCATTCAGGCGCTGAAGAACATCTTTCCCCCACTGCTTATAACCGTGAATGATGACCTCAGTGTCCGAATTTGTCCGAAACACATGGCCATAACCCTCAAGTTCTTTTCTCAGTTCGATAAAATTATAGATTTCACCATTAAATACAACCCACACAGTCTCTTCCGCATCAGACATGGGTTGGTGGCCACCTCCAAGATCAATAATGGATAGACGCCTGAATCCCAAACCCAGGTTGCCGGAAAAATAATAGCCCTCGTCATCAGGACCCCGGTGTGCAATATACCTGGTCATTGCTTTTATATTAGCAGGGTCTGTTGGTTCTTGTGTTTGAAAATTAAATTGGCCGTAAATCCCGCACATATATTATATCCCCTGCTGGCCGTTCTCATTGCTTATGGCTACGGCTCAGCATCGTAATGACATTAATTACTACTTTGAATTCGGTAGCGAGCGCATGCCCCGTAGCTTGCTGCGGGGTAAGCGAGCGAATACTGGATGACATTTTTCCTTAGGAATCGAAGATTATCCGGGGCTTGCCGCGGAGAGCTTCAATTGACTTGTTTCTCACGATATAACAGAAAGCAAAGACTCCGGAACAACTGGGACTGTGCCCATCGGTGCATTGGTACATTGTCCCAGCCAATGAGAAGCTTCCGCGATCGAAATGATCCGTCGGGTTTCCGCCATTGGTTCAGCAAATCCTGTATGACGTCGATTATTCTCTCATCCAACTCGTTAAAGCGATTTTTTAATAATACCCCGAGATTGATGCACTCTGCATAATCATAGAGTTCATTCCGATAGACTGTCAGACGTGGGGCCTTTGAAAATGGTTTTGGACGGCCATGTTCATCGAACAGGTTCGCCAGATAATATTTCACGCCCTTTTCTATTGCCGCTTCGCACCCTTTATGACCGGTCAGTTGCTGAATCTTTACCAGCGCCTTGAGGATAAAGCAGGTATGAAAATGATCAACAAAGTCCCTAACACTGTCACTCGCATAATACCATGAACCGTTTTCCTGCTGTGACTGGATCACGAAATTGACGTTTCCCTGAGCGATCTTCAAATATTGTTCATTTGAAAATTGTTTGCCTGCAGCCGTCAACAAAAAAGCACGGTAAGCACTGGCATTAATGACACCGCCCTTATCATCATAGGGACCATAACCACAGGAATACGCGCCTTGAGATACTTTAAAATCCTGAATGTCCTGAACGCTGTGCTCGGCTATCGAGTGCATAATTTCAAGCCACTGCTCATTCTTATCAATGGCATACACATACTCAAAAGCTTCGTATACATATGGAAGCGTTGTAATAAAGGGACTATTGGCTGGAATCGTTCCGTTTCGTGTTACCCAATCAAAAGGATAACCCCAACAATAATGTTTGAAGCCTGGCGAACGGGAATTCTTTAATGCCTCGAGAAAATGGACCGCCCTGTGATAATATTTTTCTTTGCCCGTAATTTCTGTCAACAACGCGAATCCCATAGCATAATGCGCATCCGCAATGGGGAAACGTTGTTTTTTCCAGAATAATTTTCTTGCCGACGGCACAAAAGCTTCAAAAAGAATCATTGGTGAGACCGCCATTGTCCCAAGTAAGGCATGCTTATAATACAATGCTTTAGCTTTTCCCCCGAAAGGACCCGCAAAAAAGCTTTGATGGTCATAAGAAGTTTCGCCGTATCGATCTATCCATTGAATAAATTTTTCAACAGAAGTAAAAACTCCGTCTTTTAGTGTGTTATCTAATATAATTTCATCCTCCATATAAACTTCGGGATTAATATCTTAAATCGTATTTATTGATTTTCTTCAATCGAATGACAGAATGGAAAATAGCTTTTAATTTACGCATTTCTTCATCACGGTGGAATTTCATCAATTCTGTGGATATTGGCCTCTCCATTTGGGTTATAAGCGCCCATAGGTACCCACACATCGTAATCAAACCTCCAACAAGGAAAGGCCTTTTTGTAAACCGGTATAAAATCCGAATAGTTTCCCACAAGAAATGATTGCCCAAATAATAATCTTTTCGGCCATAATTAAAATTGGATTTGATTTTATTGCTTTCGCCAGTTCCAAGTCCCCGGTGATGATAAAACATCTTTTCCGGAAAGGACTGTGTTCGCCATCCTTTCATTCTTGCTGAAGTAACCGCAATCCAGTCTATGCCACCGGCCTTATTAGGAATATATCCACCGATCTCTTCAAAGCACTTTTTTCGGAATAGCTGGCATCCGCCGGCTACATGTTTTCCTCCTTCGAAACTGTCCGCTACTGAACTATAGCCGTCTTCAAGAAACGGTGTCCCTGCGACTCCAAGTTCGGGCATGAGTGCAAATTTGTTGAGAAGGAAATCGAGATAGTCCTTTTCAAAAGAAACGTCTCCATCGAGACATCCAATGACATCGTAGCTAATATTGCGAACCTTTTGATAACCGGCATTGAAACAATTTACTTTCGCTGCAAAACTGCGGTCTCTGCGCTCAGGCATCCTTATCAGTTCAATCCAGTTATGTTCTGTCACGTACTGATTCACTATTTCATCAGTCCGATCTGTCGAGCCATCACTCACAATGACCCATTTCTTGGGCAAGACAGTTTGAGAAATAACTGACTGAATCGTTTTCTCTATATGTGCTTCTTCGTTTCGTGCCGGTGTAATTAGTACGTATGATAAATTCCTAACATTTGCTTCCATACCACCTCTTCGCTTCAATTGTCTCTTAAGTAAATTTGTTTGACGTAGAGTGATGCAAGGTTTCAATTAATTCTTAACACCCATTGAAGGGCACTAACACTTCGTTTCAAATTATCTCTTGTTTCATTTTTCACCTGAGGCTTTAATACTAAAGAAATGAGAGAACCTAATATTCTCAATTGTTGATGTAGAATAGTCGTCAGTATGAAAGCCATTTTGGAAAGTTGGTTATGGTGTTTTTTGTAGTACTGAAGATTTGCCCTGATTTCTTCAATGTAGAACTTGACCGGGTCTTTGGAAGAACTTCCAGCATTGTGATGATAAACTTGCACAAGGGGGTCATAAACAACATGCCAACCGGCATCCCAGAAGCGCTTGCACCAGTCTTTATCCTCGGCATAAAAGAAGAATTCTTCGTCAAGAAGGCCGACTTGTTCCAACGCACTTTTCCTTACCAGCATAAAACATCCGCTCACGTAATCCACATCAGAGACCTTATCATGCGACCAATAAGTCATGAATTGACGCCCAAAGATGCTTGATCTTGGGAAGGTCGTATCCAAAGCAAAGGCGCGGCAAAGGTTATTCCAAAACGATGGAAATTCCCTGCAGGTATATTGTAACGTACCATCCGGATTCAGTACTTTCGGTGCTAAAACGCCGATCTCAAGATTCGCATCCATATATTCGCACATGTGGTCAAGGCAATGTTCAGGTACAACGACATCAGAATTTATCAGGCAAATATAACGACCTACACCTTCAGTTATTCCAATGTTATTTGCTCTTGCAAAGCCCAAGTTTACAGCATTTTGAATTAGTTTAACTTCCGGGAATTTGTTCTTAACAAGTTCAGGAGCGCCATCAGTTGATGCATTGTCAACTACAATTGTTTCCGACCTATAGCGATTGGATATATTTGAAATAGAGTCCAAGCACTTTTCCAATAAACCTTTGGCATTCCAACTAACAATTATAATCGATATGTCGACCATGGATGTGATCCGCTAGACTGAGATCTTGGAGAATTGCCCGCACTGTCATTACAATGACTTGCGGGTATCATGCAAAGGTTTCGTGTTAACCTGATTTAATTTTAGTATGCAATTTTCAGTGGCGGGCTACTTTGCAACTAAGTTTATAATTTTTTTTGCGCAATCTAAGATAAAATCATTCTTACAAAGATAATTATCTCTAAATTCAGAAGCATATCTTCGCAATAATATTTTGACGCTTTCTTTATAGCCATTAAATTTCAATCCACTCAGATCAACGTCTGCCGGATAATAATCGCCTTCGTTAGCTGATACAAAATAACGAACAATGTTTCCTAAACTGTCCCACTTTACATTTTTTGATCGCCTATTAAGTTCATCAACGAAATCCGTCAGTCTTTCATAGCCATTTTTAAAATAATCATGGTGCAATACAATAAATGTCGGATCAGTAACGCAATCTGTAACATCCTCCGGTTTATGTCGTAAAAAAAATGGAAAGTTTGAGGAAATGTGTCCGTCAACCGGCATAGCCTCGGTGTTTATAGCCGCCCAATAGTTATTCTTTTTTAACGCTTCCAACGCTGCATTTGAGAATATTCCCTGAGGGAAAACCATAATCCTGTCAAAGGGTATCCCCGTCCTTTTCTCATGTTCAATCATTCTTGCAGTTGCCAATTTCACTTTATTGTCCAAATAATTAAGGTCTGTTCTACCAAATTCACCTTTTACATGATCACAGCCATGAACACACAAACTAAACCTGTCCGATCTTTCTCTAAATAAGGCAGCAATTCTCTTGTTAGTTCGATTAAAATTCAATGGTATGAAGGCAATGGTCGTGGAAAAATTGTGTTTATCCATCAAATTAAGTAATTTTCGATAGTTCAAAAAACCATAATTCTCTCTCAAGAGGGGGTCATCAATAATAATGGAAGCGTGATGGACTTCACTTTGCATATTGCCCTCATACCTCCTTGATCGGGATAAGTCCATTTTTCCAATCTTCAAAACTCGTCTCCAAAGTCATCGGTACGGTTACCTTAAATTTTGGTTTAGCAGGGGAACCAACTACAAATGTGAAAGGCGGAACATCTCGTGTTACAGTTGAACCCATACCAACAACGGCACCTTCACCAATACTTAAAATTTGGCCCGGGGTTGCTGCTATATTGCAACACATACCAATCCATACATTTTTGCCAATTATAATTTTACCAGTTCCTCTGAAGTGGGCAATTATATTTGTTCTTAGAACAATTTGAGCGCCATCGTGTATTTCAACGCATTCTGGATGCGCATTTTCTAAATACACATCGTCTCCGATAAAGACTTTCCCCTGAATTTTTACACCTCGAAGTTTATGGAGAAATGGTCTTAAAGTCGTTGCTCCTGGACCAAACCTTGCCATTAGATGCAGGATTCGGTTGAGACTCCCGCGTAAAATCTTTTCTTCCATAAAACATCCCCCCAACAAATATTAAATAATGGAGTTTTTATTTGATAAGAATTCTCTTTTTGGCAGGCGGAGGTGTAAGAGCATCGTTCAATTTGTTAAGAAGAGTGATCTTTGCACAACCGCTCTATGTAAATACGAAGATGGCAGAGCTTTTATAATATTTCTTCAAAGGAATTTTGTATCTGGTTGATCACAGCATCCAGGTTTTTGTGCAGCGCCATCTTGATTTCGTCTCGTCTATTAAAAGCATCAAGTATCCTCTCAATTGCAATATCCATGTCTGCCTCGCGTGCATCAATTGACATGTCTTTCACACCCATTGATTCGAACACACCACTGAATTTTTTGCTGTATGCCACACTGGTTGTAGGAATCGTCTGAGATAGGGCTGCGATACACGCATGCATTCGAGAACCTATAAAAAAATCACACAAACCTATGATATTTTTGATTTCAGACTGATTATATACTTTTGTCAACAGGTGTAACCGGCCATTACTTTCATCTATTATTGATTGAAATACATCGCGACATGCATCAGGATCACTGTTGATATTACCGGGCGGCCCAAAGGTATGGGGCACAAATAAAATGTGAGCATCCGTTTCTGTTAACAGTCGTTTCACGAGGTTATTTACGAATATTTTGTAGTCAAATTTCAAGCGGAACATATTATCACGGGTATATCCGCCATTGTACATCAGGCCATTAACATTTATGCCAATTAAAGGGAGATGGAGGATTCCATCAATTTGGGGTTCGATTTCAGGTTTATCAACCTTAGCAATATGCAATGTAAATGCAACGTCCGGGCAAAAAACAATCTGGTGTCCCCCGTTCTGATCACCTATCATTTCTCGAACCAATTGAGCGCTTTCCTTATCCCGCGCGAAAACTATGAAAGAATGTTGCATAATTTGCCTGGCAACAAGGGAAGAAATAGGGTGGTTGTAAGGACCATACGTTTGTGGTAACAGAACCAACTTTTTTTTCATAAGAAACACGATGAAATTAGGCAGTGCTTCAATGAAGAAACGAATCAATCCATATATGTCACTGAAGCTGTCACCCCCGTGTATATCTCCGATAAAATCTGCTTCCCGTAAGGCTTTCAACCACGGGCTTGAATTTACTATCCTGTTTCTTAATGATCTGAAGGGTACAACTCTCTGTAAGGCTGCCAACAGAAAAATACAAAGAAGGTGTTCGCGGACTCTTGCCCTGGGAGAAAGACGGTAGTTTACAACTTTAATTGGGACATTCTGCCCCATTATATCAAGATTGATTGTTTTTGCAGTCCGATTGCCGATCAGCAAAGATATTGATGCGTCAGGTTTTTTATTGAGAATATTTTTTATGAGAGACACTGCCAAAGCAGAAACTCCCATGTTGCCTGTTTCTAAGGAGGCGCCCATGAGGCAGACATTATAAGCCATCGTTGTCACCTTTATATGATTTCTATTATTTTATCGCTTATATATTTAATCTGTGGTTCATTGAGTTCCGGGAACATAGGCAGGGAGACAATTTCTTGAGAAGCTCTGGTTGATTCAGGAAAATCATTTCCAGCATGATTCAGGTAGGCGTAAGCCTTGAGATTAGGCAGTGCAATCGGATAGTGAATTCCCGTGGAAACACCTTTGGCTTGCAGATGGTCTTGAAGCTTCTGGCGCAATTCCTTCTGCACGCGGACAACATAGAGGTGATAGACTGCCGTGACGTTGTCAATCTCAACGGGGGTTATCAGGCCGGTGGCTGCCAGGTATTTGTTGTAGCAGTATGCGTTTTTGCGGCGCATGTCGGTCCACTTTGCAAGATGGTTTAGCTTAACGCTCAAAATCGCTGACTGTAAACCATCCAAACGGCTGTTGACCCCCTCTATTTCGTGGTCATATTTGCCGATCCTGCCGTGGTTGGCAAACATTCTTGCTTTTAGAGCCAACTCATCGTTGTTCATTACGATAGCGCCCCCATCACCATAGGCTCCCAGATTTTTTCCGGGATAGAAGCTAAAGCAGGCGATATCGCCGATTGAGCCAATCCGCTTTCCCTTGTAAATGGCCCCATGAGCCTGTGCTGCATCTTCGACAACCTTGAGATTATATTTTTTCGCGATGTTCAAGATGGGATCCATATCAGCCGGTTGTCCGTATAGATGTACCGGGATGATGGCCTTCGTCTTTGGGGTGATCTTCGCTTCGATTTTATTTGTGTCAATGTTATACGTCAGCGGGTTTATATCTACAAATACGACTCTTGCCCCTGCCATCGTGATGGCTTCTGATGTCGCGATGAAACTGTTTGCCGCGGTGATTACCTCATCACCATTGCCTATTCCGAGGCTTTTAAGCGCTATAAAAAGCGCGTCTGTGCCGTTGCCGACACCGATGCAATGTTTCACGCTGCAGAATCTGGCAAAAGCTTCTTCAAAGCTTTTTAAATGTGATCCGCCGATGAATGCGGTTTGTGAAATTACTGTGGATATTGCGCCATTAATTTCATCTTTAATACTTTCATACTGGCTCTTTAGATCAACAAAAGGAATTTGCATGTTTGTTTACTCCATTGTTTTTATAGTCGAGAATTTCTTAAGGACATCATTCACATCCTTATCAGATAAATCTGCTTGAGAATCTATTTTGACTAAAACTATTGTGATTCAACAGAAACTTAATTTTTTCTAAAAATACAAACTACATCGCCACCTAAGCCGAGATTTTCACTCAAAACCATGTTTAGTTTAGTGACAAATGGGTTAAATGAGCCCTTTCTCATCAATAATGCATCTACCTTGCTGATAAAGAATATTCTAGTGTTCGGATATCGGGAGAAATGTCTCCTGACATCGCTCAGTGTGTGATTCCTCCACGAGGCGCTCTTCTTTTTAGGGCTCAACTTCGTATTATAAGCAAAAATGAAAGTACCTCCCCTTCTCACATTACTAAGAAGTGCCTCAGTGACATCGCATTTTATAGGAAAATCTTCGGTATCATATAGAGCAAATGATCTTACAAAAACACAGTCGAACTTTATCGAGAAGGGCGTGTTTAGGGCATCGCCTACCAAAAAATTAATGCCTCGTGAACCGTATGTGTTTCTAGCTTCTCGAATCCCTGTCTCGCTTAAATCTATGCCGGTTACTTTCATATGCATCTTATGAAAAAGGTAAGAAAAAAAGCCTTGTCCACATCCAACGTCAAGGAGAAACGATCCTTCTTCTAAAGATGCCACCGAAACTAAACCCTTAATATACTGGTTGAACATCCATTCTCGATAATTGTAAAAATTTTTTCTTAGGTATCTGATGTTATACGAATTTTTAAAACCTGTCATTTTTACCAGCTTGGTGTGAGGTTTACATTCCTAATGAGGGAGCCCCACTTTTGAGGGAATAAGGTGGAAGAGAGATTTCCCTTATAATTTCCTCAAAAGCTTTGCGGGATTGCCTGCATAGATTCCCGACACGGTTATATCCTTCGTTACTACTGATCCGGCGCCGATCACCACATGGTCACAAATAGTCACGGGCATAACAGTAGCATTGGCTCCTATGGATACATGGTTGCCAACATAAGTCGCCTTCCATAATTCCTTGTTTCTTCTCGCCGGGCCCCCTATCGTAAATGGATCATTAATGAACATTACGGCGTGAGAGATGACACAATCATCCCCTATCGTCACCATTTCGCACACAAACGCGTGAGACTGAATTTTGCTGCGATCACCAATGATGACGTCCTTCTGTATTTCCACGAAGGGGCCAATGAAACAGTCATTGCCTATTTTACAGCCGTAAAGATTAGCCGGTTGGATAACAGTGACGTTTTGACCAAAGGTTACATCACGGATCTGGACATGCTTCAGTGTGGGTTCGTTCACGGCTGCCTCATTTTTCACATCATTCATGCGATTCCCAGTTTGCATTTTTTTGGGTGGAAGCGCAAATTGATTTCATTGCCTGTTTCTATAGATTCATAAATAGCACTAATCAATTCCAAAGATTTTCGCCCTTCGAATCCATCCACCAGACCAGCTCTATTGTCTTTAATAGAATCCATTACACCTTTCAGATACTCGCCCAGATTATAGCCCCACCCTTGAGGATTCTTGCCGTATTGCTCCATGATTGTATCATCGTTTGGCTGCCGTTCCTCAAATTCCCAGGTAACCAACTCATTCATGAAGAATCCGCCAATCACAACGGTTCCTTTTTCTCCTAAGATGCTGATTGACCCTTCCAGGTCTTTAGGCCGCGTTGCGGTTGTCGCCTCAATAATACCTATTGCTCCATTTGTGAATGTGAGGAGTGCGGCGCCTGTATCTTCACATTCTATGTGAACCAGACGGGTAGTGCCTATCGCCTTGACGCGTTCGACGTCACCCATGAACCACGTTAACATGTCAACGTGATGGCTTGCCTGGTTAGTGAAAACGCCGCCATCATATGCCCAGGTACCCCGCCAGTCCGCAGAGTCATAGTAGGATTGGTCTCTTTTCCAACGCAGCCGCACGGTGCCCATGACCAATTTTCCAAAGCGCCCTTGATCCAGCGCCTCGCGTGCTTTAATTATCGGCACATTGTACCGGTTCTGATGAACGACGAAGATTTTCACACCGTGAGCGTCACACGCCCTGATAATATTGTCAGCTTCATCAAGCTTCAAGGCAATTGGTTTCTCAACAACGATGGGCTTCCCATATTCAACAACCTCATTAATACATTGGCAATGAGTCCCACTCGGCGTCAATATGTTTATGATATTAATCTCATTTCCTATGGAATCCATCATTTTCTTGGTAGTGGAAAAAGCAGGCAAACCTAAACTGTCGCCGAAATTTTTTGCCTTTTCAACCTTGAGGTCACAAAAACCAGCTATTTCTGCATTCTGCAGACAATTCTGAATAACATGAACATGCTTCTTGGCTATTTCACCACAGCCAACAATTGCAAACTTTGTCTTCTTCATCATCAATACTCCATATCCATATACTAAGTTTGTTTCGGTTATTTATATTAGAGACAGGCGGGATGTCAGTCCTGCGTGGGGATGAAAGCTGATTAAGGTTCCCACTTCGGGGGGTGCAGGAAAGCCGGCATAGGTTCAAATCTCTTTATATAGATTTATAAGATCCATTTTGTTTTTTTCCCATCTATATTGATCCATGAATGCTTTAGCTTTCTCTGCTTGCGCCTTGCCTTTTATCTCATTCTTAGATAAATCTAAAATGGCCTGAGCCAGTGACTCAACATCTTCCGGTTCAAAATAGCTGACCATTTCATCCGTGAAGTAGTATTCAATCGCCCTTAATCTCGGGGCAATAACAGGTATGCCTAAAGCGACATATTCGAGCAGTTTCACAGGAAGCATAAGCTCTGTTGCGGGGTTTTTTCTGTTTGCTACAACGCCCACATCCATATCTTCTAAAAGATTGAGCAGTAATTCCAATGGGACCATTTTATGGCTGAAATGAACGTACTCATCAAGATCAAACAATTTACTTAACTCTGTACATTCATCAAGCCCCTCACCATCACCAAAGATGTAAAATTCCATGCTCGGATTTGCATTACTTATTTTAGCAAAGGCTCGTATAGCCAAATCTATTCCTAATCTTCTTGCTATCGTCCCGTGATAAATCAGCTTTTTCCTCGTGTTCGCATTGTACTTTATAATTTTATCTGTTCTAAACCATTTTGGATCTGGCACATTCATCGAGATGATAATTTTTTCTGAAGGGATTCCCCTTTTAACTAATTCATCACGCTGCACATGGTTTACACAAATGACTTTGTTTACAAAAGCACAGCACAATGATTCTTCCCAACACAGGATTTTAAACAATAATTTGTTGGCAGCTTCGCCGTATCGTGCAAAGTATGTTTCAGGTGTTGAATCGTGAACATCCAGGATCATTTTTTTTCCGAACACACGTGGAAAGAAGCCGGCCCAAACAAGAAAATTGGGCATATTGTGGACATGAATAACGTCGAGCCGGCGGGAACATAATAGCTTATTACATTTGCAGAAGGCGAGGTAAAGGAATTTCATATATGATGCAAAGTGCTCAATTTTGTTTTGCCCCCTGTACTTTTTAACATTGAGTTCAACCACTTTTACATTTTCAGTTTCATAAGATTTGGCAGAATCTTCTTCCTGTAATGCCAAGAACGTGACTTCGAAATCTCCGGTTGCGGTCAATGTCTCAGCTTCCCGTCTGACCCTGGCGTCTGACAGGTAGTTAGTATATGCGATCATACAGATATGTTTCTTCATTTATCGAATTTCTCGAGAAACTATGATTCTTAAAAAACCGGATTCCCGATCAAATCGGCAACAACAAGGGGTAGCTTTTTTAGATGGGAATTTCAGCATTTATAAAATTTGTAGAATGAGTATCAACATGCTGTTCTTTAAGAGAACTAAAATTAGTATCTATTACCTTGCCAGTTTTCGGAAGATAAATTCTTAAAACTAAGTCGGGCACATCGCCATCATTCTTACTTACAATATGCAATTTCACGCTGTCTTCTAAAAAGCAGACTTCCTCAAACAAAACAGAACGCCTCTTATCAAACCACCTGACAACCTGGAAAGCTTTATCGATCCATACTTTTGATTTCTTCAAATTTTCCAAAATCTTGATGTAGAAATTTCCCCAAAGCCTTTCAGGCGCCAAGCTCCTGTCATGCCAATTTATTGTTAGTACACCGCCGTATCGTTCGGCGTTATCCAGCAGGGTATCTATCAGCGGCCATGCTTCTTCTTCAGATAAAGCCATACGGTCCGGGAAAAAAAGAGCGGTGTCTTGAACGTTCAATTGCAGCTCCAATAATTTTTTTGAGCCTATAGGGCGGTACACCTGCGTAGTGCCCCCTCGATAACCAATCGCATCATTGTATCCCACGGATGAATCATAGAAGAATCCGGCATCTTCCAAAAATTTCGGCGATTCGTCGTCGAAATAGAGCCAGTGCATTCTGATTCCAATTTCTGACGTTTCTATCGCTTCATGAATCCTTTCAAATTCTTTGCGCCCATTTTCAGTATCATGCCAGGCATCGATTCCATGAACTCCAATCTCGCAACCTTTCGACAGAAGGTCTTGTATTTCTTCTCTCACATCAGACACATCGTACCGTGCAGCTCTTCTTGCATGTTTTGAATTTCCGTTGCTTATTCCAGCATGGTTCTTAAAAGGAATTATGAAAAATGTGGAAGGAAAATCTTCTTCAACTTCTGTGTAGCTATTAAATTGCATCCAGAAATCTTTTGCGAGCCCTGCATAAACAGAGGGTAATAATAAAACAGCCTTCCAATTCTCATAGAGCTTAGTCCATGAGATTTTCCCTTTTAAAGCATGTAGAAGCGAATCAAATGAAGCACGATAAAGGAATCCCAGGATTGTGAGATCAAATTTATGCATACGGATTCCCGCAAAATCAATGTCATGAGTAAGGCAGCATGAAAAATTATATCCTGCCGGAATAGGGGGAATTTCGACCAAGGGTAAACCGAATTCCAGAATCCATTCGCGTAAGATTGATATATGCATATCCAGAGTGGGTATGTGCGCGAAGTTCACTGATTGGCCGGATGTCAGTAAAAAGTTAATCTCCTGAAACAGGTCGAAACCGATACGGATAATCTTGCCATCATCTTTATTGATTTCAATGCCTACAACCTGTCCCGTACTTGCCTCAAGTCTTGTTACTGTGTTAATTGACGTGTCAAAGCTCGATATATTCCCATATATAGGAAATTGATACCCCCTGTATTTCAATTGAACACTGCTTTCGGGGAGGCTGGTTATATTGACGCCGTTCTCGATATCAAATTTAATTTTTTTACTGTTATAAATAACTACAAATGTTGAGTCTACTCCTCTGAGAGCTTCCAGCGTCGATATAACTACGGAATAGTATCGATCTTCAGTGTAAAACTCCCATGGCACCTTAAATAATTCAAAGAATTCTCTAACTGTTTCTTTTTCACTTTCTTTTGAAATGACACCGATCACAGATAATGCGCTTGTTATTGAGAAAGAAGATTGTTACCGAAATTGGCCTTCCACCAAAGCGCCAATTCTTTGGGCAGGACGTTCCAATATTGCCCCTTATATTCAGATTCAATGTATTTGAGAAATTCTACATAATATCTTGCTGGATATTCTTCAAGATGCAGTCTATTATTAAAATTCATATAGTTAGGATGAGTTATGAACAGAACCATTCCACCATTAGCAACGATCCAGTCCAGCTTCTCTTTCCAGATGTCGATATTATCCTTCTGCATAAGGATAAAGAGCAGGAAATCCTGAGGAAGAGTATAGGGGAGTTCAACATATCCCATATGTCGAGAGTTGCCAGGCACCCAAAATGGAAAGATCGTGCCCATGCCATCCGGTTGCGGTTCGAAGGGATCGGTATCAAACGTCGATGCATCATATTCAATGTTTAGGTGGTGAAGCAATTCAAGATCGTGGTACATACTTGGACTCCGAAATCCCACAGCTCCCCATTCTTTCAAATAATAATTAATTTCATTGGCCTGTTTAAGAAAATTTGCTGCAGGCAGGAATGGGTTCTTGTCGTGATTTAAACCGTGTAAACCTATTTCAAAACCATGATCGGTTAAGTAATGGCTTAGTTTTTGCGGGACGCGATAATCCCTTGCGACAAAGTTAAAAGAAGATCGTAAACCACGATGTTCTTCGATCTCCGCTAACACCTGACATTTCTCCAAATCTTGAGCCGTCTCAACATCGTGAGTCAAGACAAGTGCAAATTTCTTATCACCCGGCCAACCCGGCCAACCATTAGGCAATTTCTTGGAGTTCGGATCTATTGGCCATATATGATCATGTAGCGGTCTCTTGCGGCGAATAAGTATTCGGCGAATAAGAATCTGGAAGCGGCGAGGAATAACTCTTTTTAGAAAAAGATATCTTGTTACAGCAAACATTTGGCTAATTGAGAGCTATGGATATTTAATACAATTTATACAGCTCCGCCCTCTCGATTACATCGAAGGTAAAAAAAACAAGGTGCAAGGTTTAAGTCTCAAAGTAAAAATTTAGAAATTGTCATTCCCGCAAAGAGACTGTGTCTTAATCCTCTTTTTTGTCATTCCGAAGGAGCGCAGTGACTGAGAATATGATTATCAGGTCTTGAATTCGGTAGCGAGCGCATGCCCCGCGGCTTGCTGCGGGGTAAGCGAGCGAATGACGAACTACTATTCCCTAAGAATCGAAGATTCTCCGCAGCTTGCTGCGGAGAGCTTCAAATTTAGCGTTTTGCAGAGCTGTGGAGACCTGATTTCTCTTTTGCCTTCACAAGATATTTCAAATCTTCCTGATCCTTGGGACGGTTGATCGCTCTCTTATTCGCGATGAGTTCGTCCAATCCGATAAAATAAATGGAGACTTGCTTTCCGCGAATCTCCATACTGGTTGTTGCCCTCCCGTGCCATGCTTCTTTGAAGGTCACACCATCAACATGTGTAAGAATATCGATGCGATTGGGAGGAACTCCAAACTGAAAAATTACGCCTGACTCCATTAGCGCTTCAAAACCTTCGATTCCCGGGACATCTCCCTGCCAGAATTCCTTGAGGGCCTCAAACATATTCAGTGCGTTTTTTCTTGTCGTTTCAAAAAAGAAATCCACGTCACCGGTGAGGCGCGCGTACCCGTAATAGATCACCGCTTCGCCGCCCACGATGAGGTACCTGACATGGTGTTGGTTCAGCAGCCTGATGAAATCCTTTATGTCCTTTGAGAAGTGGGACGCTTTCATTTCTTTCGACAAACTTTTTTCACATCCGGCGCATTTTTCCCATAAGCCCTCATTCGAAGCTCCAATGCTGCCTTCTGTCTTTCCTCTGGACTCATTTTAATGTGCTGAAGAATATCCCATTCCTCGGCATCGTTGAAATCATTTGACTTCTTAACAATGCGTTTCATCTTTTATAGGTGCAAGGAATAAAAATAGGTTCAAGGTTAAAGATGCAAGATCAAAGGGTTAAGGGTTAAGTTAAATACAGCTCCGCCCTCTCGATTACATCGAAGGTAAAAAAAATAAGTCACAAGATTTAAGTCTCAAAGTAAAAATTAAGAAATTGCCATTCCCGCATTATATTTCCCCCTTTTGTAAAGGGGGATGCAGGGGGATTTTGCATTGTGGATCAAATCCCCTATGGCCCCCATTTATAAGGGGGCGAGAATAAATGTTAACCCATGTGTCTATATAGCAACGTTCCGAGAGCGTTTAGCACAGGTATCGGCAGTCTATTGAAAACTTTGTGCTGAAAAGCAGAAATTTTAGGGGGATCTTTTATAAAAGAATCTTTACTAAAGTCATATTTGTAATATTTGATAATATGTTCCTTTGTTCCCCACCCTGATTTAAACTGTTTCAGCCCATCGTTATCAGTTTCCGTTCTCCCGAAACAGAAGTTCTTATATCCATTTTCACAGCACCATTTTATGGCTTGCCACATGACAACATTGTTTGCCCTCAGGCGCTGATAATTCCTATCTGAAGCGCCATACTTATATATCACTTTTTCTCCAAAAAGGAAGTAAACATTGCCTGCAATCGCCGTATTAGCGTACGTGGCCAGGGAAATGAAACCTGAATGTTTTGCTATAATTTGGTCATATATATTTTTAAAGAAATGATAGGGTTGGGGGGGGAGGCCATGATCCCTCCGGGTCAGGGAGTTTAGGCGGTAGAATTCATTCAACGCCTCTCGTGATTTTGTAATTTCTATTTTTACGTTTTCCTTTTCAGCTTTTTTTATATTTCTTTTTGTGGAGTCACGCAAGTTAGAGAAGATATTATCAGCGCCACCGGTAAGTTCGAGGGTATGACCTAAATATGACACTGATGGTTCTTGTTTTTCCAGAAAGGCCTGTCCGCCCCTGAGCTCTAAATACTTCCAGCCATGTTTTTTCCCATAATTAAGTGCAAAGTTGAACAATGCCTGAAATTGTCCTGGCTCGGAAGTTAGTGGTTCGCAATAATCGGTAAAGGGGATGGAAACACCCCTCTTGCCCGTAAGGAAGCTGTCTACTTCCATGACTGGCAACAGAGCCGAAAGGTTGCGCTCTGCATTTTCCATTAGATAAAGTGGCCTATAGCCATAGGATGCAAAGAGGATCTCAGCCCAGTTTGAAGTATGGAAAAATGAATAATCGGGCAGGGCGAGGAGCAGATTATTCCAGTTTTCATGTTCTATTGGATTCGTGATACAGATCATATAGAATTATACGTTCAAGGGGCCATGTTCAAGGGACGATGTTTGAGCTTTCTATAAATGTCTGCACTTAAAGCGATTGCAAGTTCCATGCCTCAAGGTCCTCAAACTAAATTTAATCTTGATCCTTGATATTTCTTAAGATTTTTGCAGGATTGCCGGCGACGATTGTATTTGGAGGTACATTTTTTGTGATGACGCTTCCAGCGCCCGAGATGGCGTTTTCGCCGATGGTAACGTTGGCAAGAATGGTGCAAGTGGAACCGATCGAGGCGCCTTTCTTGACAAGAATAGGTTCTACTCGCCAGTCGGCCTCGGTTTGCAGTTTACCATCCGGCGTTGTAGCCCGTGGATATGTGTCGTTGATGAAGGTAACATTGTGGCCGATGAAAACGTCATCTTCAATGGTTACTCCTTCACAGATGAAGGTATGGCTGGATATCTTGCAGTTCTTGCCGACGGTCGCGTTTTTCTGTATCTCGACAAAGGCGCCAATCTTTGTATTGTCGCCAATGGTGCAGCCGTAGAGGTTGATAAACTTTGAGAGCTTTACATTCTTTCCAAGCTTTACGTCGTCAGCTATACAGAGATAGTTCACAGGTACACCATCTCTCCCTTGCTTTTCAGAGACTTGGTAGCTGCTTCGAGCAGATTAACCACCCTGAGGCCTGCCCTGCCATCATTTATAGATATTCCACCATTGCCTATGCAGTCAACAAATTTTTCGACCATAAGCTTGAGAGCTTCTGTCTGTTCAACTCTTGGCGCCCACATGTCTCCGGAGCGATAGGAGACCAAGAGACTGTACTTGCCTTCTTTGGTTTTTACCTGAACACCCTTATCGTAGATCTTTATTTTTTCATCAGGTTCCAGATCGTTCCAGACGAGCATCTTTTTTCGACCCCCGATCAAGGTGGTTCTTATCTTGACAGGTGAAAGCCAGTTTACATTAATATGCGCGATGACATTGTCTTTAAAGTAGATTGTCAGATAAGCCACATCTTCCAGCCCGCGGTCAAAGTGTTCCGCCCCGGTAGCTACAACAGCCTGAGGTTTTTCACCGATCACATATTCCATAATTGATAGGTCGTGAGGTGCGAGATCCCACACCACATTGATGTCATGCTGGAAGAGACCCAAATTAACTCTGACGGAATCATAATAGAAAATATCGCCTAAGACACCGTCCTCAACAAGCTGCCTTATCTTTTTCACCGCCCCCGTATAGAGGAACGTATGGTCCACCATGATTTTCAGATTTTTCTTCTCGGCTAATTCAACGAGTTCTTCCCCTTCAGCGCTGGTGTAGGTGAAGGGTTTTTCGACGAAGACATTCTTGCCCTCTTCCAAAACCTTTTTCGCAAGTTCATAATGCGTAAAGACGGGAGTCGCAATTGCTACGACGTCAATATTTGGATCTTTAATTAATTCGTTGCAATCGGCGGTGAACTTAATGTTGGGATATGCCTTCCGTGCTTTCTTGAGCGCCTGCTGATTCATGTCGCATACCATATCCACTTGAGAACCTTCGGCCGCGCTGAAGTTTCTCACGAGGTTGGGTCCCCAGTAACCATAGCCGATTACGCCTACGCGAATCATATAGTGTATGTCCTTTGCTTTGTCATTTTGACCAACGGGAAAAATCTTGGCGATTGAATTCGGTAGCGAGCGCATTACCCGCGGCTTGCCGCGGAGAGCTTCAATTCGGTTATAAGATCTCCCCCTGCGGTCGAGATGACAGTAAAGTTTGACAGGCAAGATGCCTGTCAAATGTCCCTATACTTTATAACGATATAATTAATAAGCTCCTTTGCCGGTTATAATTACCAATGGGGTCTTGAGAAGAAGCTTGATGTCCAGCCAGAGCGACCAGCCGTTTATGTATCTGAGATCGAGCCGTACCATTTCATCAAACGTGGTGCTGCTTCTCCCGCTTACCTGCCACAGCCCTGTGATTCCCGGCTTAACGGAAAGCAGCCTCCGCCTGTGCCAGATATCGTAAAGTTCACACTCATAGGGTATAGGCGGTCTTGGCCCGACAAGTGACATCTCGCCCTTCAGTACATTGATGAACTGCGGGAGTTCATCCAAGCTGGTCTTTCTCAAAAACCCGCCAATACGCGTAATTCTTGGGTCGTTACTCAATTTATATACCCCGGGCGTATTCCCATTATCTTTGCCTTCCCCGATGAATTTTGTAATGTAATCCTTGTGGCGGGTGTGGTCACTGTTCGTATACATGGATCGGAATTTCAGGAAGGTAAATATCTTGCCGTTCAGACCCATTCTTTGCTGCTTGAAGAAAACGGGTCCATCCGAGGTCAGCTTTACCGCTGCCGCAATGATCAGAAAAATCGGGGAAAAGAACACAAGCGCAGACAGGCTCCCTGTAATATCCATAAGCTTTTTTATGGATGATGTCGCCTGCCGGGAGATGCTCGGCTTGGAGAGGTCCGGATAGAAGGCGATGTTGAACAATCCATCATTAATCGCGGAATTTCCGTTTTCCTCGGGAAATGTGTGAAAAGAGATTTTGATCTCTTTCATCCATTCGGGATAAAGGATCTCGCCAAATGTGCTATGCAATTTGCGGAATATTTTTTCTACCGAGCTTTCATCAATAGAGGTCATTTCTGTAAAGATGGCGCCAACAGTCTTATTATGTTCGTACCATCCCTTGATGTCTGTCTCCCTGGTGCATGAAATAAGGGCGGATCTCATTTTCTCCCGCATAAGGCCGTTGCTGTGTCTGGCATGCAGTCCTGAGATGTCAAGGAGCATGAGGAGGAAAGGCTTTTTGGATCGCTCCGCTCTTTTCCGTTCGATGTTGAGCATATGGTGAAAGTGGTGCGCGGTGTAGAAGGTGTGGTCTCCCTCTATTGCAAGTTCCATCGCAGCTTTAGATGGCGTCAGGGAGAAGCTCTTATGCTTTCCGCCATTTAATTTTGTAATATTCATAAGGTCCCAAGAACTCCGTTCTTAAAATGATTATTGTTGGTTTACGTGGTTTAACTTCTAACCTTTGAACATTTAGCCTAATGTCGCTTGTAAGATTTCTCCCTTCGGTCGAAAAGATATGCAAGGCCGGACGAATGGAAATTAAGCGACACTCTAACGGATATGCGTTCTCAGTTTTGTTTTAAAACATCCCCTTTATCTGCAAATCGTCAAAAATAGACCTTAGATTTTATCCCAATTAAAAGCATCTTTCGTGCCATTTTCAAATAAATTAAAGTGGATAATCCAAAATTATGCGCTAGATAGCTAACTTGCTATCATGACACATTTAATACGATTTAATCATAATATGTAAATTTCTCTATTCAACTAATATTCGATTCCAATGAAGGAAAAACTTCGAAGATTGGTGCATTATCTACATTTTTTGTAGTTTCTTAAATAACAAAGAAGAGATTTCTTAAAGCTTCTAATTTTTAGTTTTAAGAGATTATATTATTGTGTTAAAATGTATTTCAAGAGTAAAACATTATTACGCATGACTAATAAAATATCTTTATGGGTAAATAGATTTTATGGTTTTCTCTTGAGAAGTTCATTTAACAGACCTCAAGCTTAAACGGCTTCTCTTCGATCGAATAATATCGAAAAGTCTGTAATGGTATCGTCTAATTTCGTACCTGTTCCGCCAGGAATAAGTCAAAGCCCTTTCTTTATAATCTTTCATATGTATTTCAGTAGGTAAAAACATACATCATTATTGTTCTCACTTGCAGAGCCCGATGGGAGTATCAGATATCTTCGTTCGAGACGAACCTGTGATCCTGATGGAGACTACCCATATCTAATGTTTATGTATGCAGGTTGATGCCCTACAAACTTAAGAGAAAAGATATCTAAGTGCCGGTGCTTTCCTGCAGCCCACGGACTTTTTGCGTCGTGAAGGTTTCCTTAATCTAATATATACAATAGCTGGAATGATCAAAGGAGATACTCATCTCCGCGTGATCTTCTTCCAGAGAGAAGATTCCATCGGTTTCTTCAATTGAGATGTAATTTTTTCGCGGATGGTCAGCGGCTTAATACTTCGGGAATATCCATAATTACCATAGTAGTGGCCGGTTCCAAAATATCGAGAATGAATTGCGGCAGATTTAAACGCCATATCATTTAACACGACACCAATAATTTTCTCCGTTTTAAGTAATTTAATGGCCTCCTGGACGGATTCTCTCGGTGTTTCACCCGCTCTGACGACAAGAATAATACCATCGACCATCTTATCAAGGACGTTTGGTTCTGTTGTGGCGAGAATCGGGGAAGAGTCGAGAATAATGTAGCGGTCGGGGTAACGCCATTTC
>JBEKXK010000060.1:0-21223 GCA_049512055.1 Syntrophales bacterium
ATACCATTCAGCAGGGAATTGCCGGCGCAGTGCGGGTTTTCAGTATCATCGACATCGTTCCGGATATAAAGAACGATGCCGACGCCATCGAGTTGCCGAAAATCTCGCGTTGCATTGATATCCGGGACGTTACCTTCTGTTACGAAGAAACGCCGGTTTTGAAGAATATTAATCTCTCTATCAATGCTGGTGAAGTTGTTGCCTTTGTCGGCATGAGCGGTGGAGGCAAGACGACCCTCGTCAATCTGATCCCGCGCTTTTATGATGTCTCGGAGGGGCAGATTCTGATAGACGGCCATGACATCCGCCATGTCACCATCGAGTCCTTGCGCGGACAGATCGGCATCGTCACACAGCAGACCATCCTCTTTAATGACACGGTGCGAAATAATATCGCCTATGGCAACATCGAAAAGACCGATGAGGATATCATCCAGGCGGCGAAGGCAGCCAACGCCCACGACTTCATTATGAACTTGCCGAAAGGGTACGATACTGTTATTGGTGAACAGGGGGCAAAACTATCCGGCGGGGAAAGGCAGAGAATATCTATTGCAAGAGCGCTGCTCAAAGATGCACCCATTCTAATTCTTGACGAAGCGACATCGTCCCTTGACACAGAAGCGGAAATAGAGGTCCAGGATGCGCTGGAGTATCTGATGAAAGGAAGAACGACCCTCATCATAGCGCACCGGCTTTCGACAATCCGTAACGCCAATCGGATATTGGTGCTTGCAAACGGCGAGATTGTTGAAGAGGGAACCCACGAATCTCTTCTGGAAAAAAGGGGAGAATACTTTAAGTTTTACAGCATGCAGTTTAAAGATGAAAACAGGAACAGCTTTGAAAAAACTTCCCAGTAAGCTGAGAACAATCTGGTACTCCGAAACTGATGCATCCCTTCTGAACCCCCTGACACTGATTCTATCCTTCCTATCCCTATTCTATCGTTCTGTCGTGAACTTGAAAAACCGCTTGTATGATCTTGGCATCATCAGGCAGATAAAGCTCCCCTGTAAGGTCATCAGCATCGGAAACATAACCGTTGGCGGAACCGGGAAGACTCCTACAGTGATCACCTTGGCAAAGTCGCTGAAGGAGAAAGGATACAGACCCGCCGTATTGAGCAGGGGATATGGGGGAAAGGCCAAATCCGCTGTGAACGTCGTATCAGACGGTTCAAAGATCCTGATGGGACAAATTGAGGCCGGGGACGAGCCGATTCTCATCGCGAAAGCTGCGGACGGTATACCGGTGCTCACAGGGCCGGAAAGGATCCGCACAGGCAAGTTCGCCATAGATAACCTGAAAGCCAATGTCCTCATTCTCGATGATGCATTCCAGCACAGGCGCATCTTCAGGGATGTGGATATTGTCATCCTTAATCGGGAACAACCCTTCGGAAACGGATTCCTGCTCCCAAGAGGACCGCTTCGGGAACAGACGGCAGCCTTGAAGCGGGCGCATTTCGTCATATGGAGAGACAGCGATAGAGACGGCCGTTATCCAAAATACCAGGAGCAGGGCATAGGCAGTTTCTTCCCCGTACTCTCGGTGTACCTGCAACCGAAAGATATCATACGCGCCGATACGGGAGAGGTCTATCCGTTAGAATTCGTTAAAGGGAAAAAAGTCTGTGCCTTTGCCGGAATCGCGTCGCCGGAAGCATTCAAGAGAACCGTCGAATCTTTAGGTTGCGCCGTAAGGAGTTTCATCGACTTCCCGGATCATTACCCTTATACCGAAGCAGATATTTCGTATATTCGGAAGAGATGCACCGACTCCTCTTCTGATGTCATTATCACGACAGAAAAGGACGGCGTTCGTTTGACAGGCTTCCCCAGTTTCTTGAAAGATGTCTTTCTCCTGCGGGTGGAGATGGAAATGCTCCCTTCCCGGGAGGAATTTGAAGCACTGGTTTTCGAGAAACTGAAATGAAAAGATCACCAGTGGCGGACATAATACTGAAGTGCGTGAGTGCCGTACCCGGGAAGTTGAGAAGGGTCTTGTTTATAGGAATGTTCCGCCTTTTTTACTATATGTCTCCAAGGCAGAGATTTATTACTATTCACAATCTCAGGCGCGCCTTTCCGGAAAAAAGCATAAATGAAATAAAAAATATCGCCAGAGGTGCATACAGGACCCTGGCCATAACGGCGGCGGATTTTTTTGAAATCCCCTCTTTAACAAAGGACAACATCGGCAATTTAGTGGAGGTTGAAGGACTCGAATACTACACAAAGGCCCTGGAAAAGAACAGAGGGATTCTCCTGCTTGGCTCTCACTTCGGCAACTGGGAGCTTACTGCGGCAGCGATTTCGCTGGTGTTAAAACCTGCGGTTATTACCTATCGTCCCCTGGACAGTCCCACTCTTGACAATCTGGTATTACGGGTAAGATCATGCACGGGAAATGTCCTTATTGATAAGGAACACGCCATGAGAAAGATGCTCAGGGGTCTTGCACATAACGACATTGTTGCAACCATGATCGACCAGAACATGGCCTGGCAGGAAGGGGTGTTTGTAGATTTCTTCGGCAGGCCCGCCTGTACAACCAATGGGCTGGCACTCCTTGCGTTGCACACGGGTGCGCCCGTGGTCCCTGGCTACCTACTCAGACTGGAAAACGGCAAGTACAGGATGGTTATCAAAGAGGAGATGACGGTCATCCGCACAGGCGACGCAGATGCGGATATTCTGATCAATACCCAGAATTTCACCAGGTTCATAGAAGATACAGTCAGGGAGTACCCAGATCAATGGTTCTGGATTCATCAGAGATGGAAGACCAAACCCTGGCAGGTATCGAAGAAGCGTGTGGAGAAAGGTGCCGCCAATAAATGAAAGTCAGAATCTCAACACGCATCCCGTTTAATACGGCGAAGAATATCCTGATACGCGGGACGAACTGGATCGGGGATGCTGTTATGACGCTTCCCGCTGTGCGGGCCATCAGAAATACCTTCCCCGGTGCGCGGCTGTCTGTTCTCGCAAAGCCGTGGGTTGCAGAGATATTTCACCTTTGCACGGACATTGATGAAGTTATCGTGTTTCAAAGCCCCGGCATACATTCAGGTATATCCGGAAAGCTGAGACTGGCAAAGGAACTCAAGGCCAGGAAGTTTGATACGGCCATACTCCTGCAAAATGCCATAGAGGCGGCCGTCATAACGCGGCTGGCCGGTATTCCCGTTAGGGCAGGATACAATTCCGATGGCAGGGGATTGCTCTTGACACACTCCGTCTGGAGGACGGAGGCGATAAGAAGAGTGCACCAGATCCAGTACTACCTGGAAATGGTCAAGTCCCTCGGATGCCGGTCAACGGAAGCTGACGTTCATCTCCTTCCGGGAAAGGAATATGAGAAACTGTCGGAGAAGATACTCCGCGAACATGGTATCCGGAGAGAGGGAGTTATAGTCGGCCTCGCACCGGGAGCTGCTTACGGACCCGCAAAGAGATGGCTTCCGGAGAGGTTTGCCGCCGCCGGCGACAGATTGAGTGAAGACGTCTCCGCACAGGTGGTTCTTTTTGGAAGTCGTGAAGACAGGAACACGACTGATATTGTCGTACAGCATGCCCATCATCCGATGATCAACCTCGCCGGGAAGACGAATCTGAAGGAGGCCATAGCTGCCATCTCCAGGTGCAGCCTTTTCATATCCAACGATTCCGGTTTGATGCACATTGCCGGAGCTTTGAATATCCCCACGGTCGGCATTTTCGGTTCAACAAATCCTGTGACGACCTCTCCTGTCGGAGAGAGAAGTGTGGTAATCTACAAAGGCGCCTCATGTAGCCCGTGCCTCAAGGAGACATGCCCGACAGATTTCAGGTGCATGGAAATGGTCAGCGTTGAGGAAGTTTGTGAAACCGCCAGGGATCTTTTAAAATTATGAAAAAGAATGCTGCAGTTTTCCTGGATAGGGATGGCACGATCAACGAAGAGGTGGGATACATGGACAGCATTGACAAACTGAAGCTCTTTGCCAATGCAGCAGAAGCAATCAGGCTGATTAACGAAAGCGACATGAAAGCCGTGGTGATTACCAATCAGTCAGGGGTAGCAAAGGGATATTTCACCGAGGAATTCGTCCGGACGGTTCACGAGCACATCCAGGAAATGCTGCGGGAGAGAGGCGCATTCATTGATGCCTTCTACTACTGCCCCCATCACCATACAGAAGGTTTCGGTGTTTATCTGCAGTCCTGTGCATGCCGGAAACCGGAGGCAGGAATGCTTATCCAGGCATCGAAAGAGCTCGCAATCGACCTTCGGCGTTCTTACACGGTGGGAGACATGCTCAAGGACGTCCAGGTGGCGCGTACTGTGGGGGCGAAAGGCGTTCTCGTCAAGACAGGCTATGGCATAAATACCATCGAGAAAGACTTGACGTCCGACTCTCCCGAAATCTGTCAGCCGAGCTACATCGCAGAAGATATTCTCGATGCAGTTAAATGGATTATAAATGACCGGAAAAAGAAACTCTTGAAGAAGTTTTGAACCGCCATTGCCTACAATATCAAGCGCTCGCAAGAAAACTGGTATGAATATTCTGATTATAAAATTAAGCGCTATCGGCGACGTTATCCATACCCTTCCCTCTTTAGCCGCCCTTAGAAGACTGTGCCCTGAGGCGAATATCACCTGGGTCATTGAAGATGCCTCTTCTGACCTCATTTCAGGCCACCCATATCTGGACAGCGTCATCGTCTCTCACAGAAAACAATGGATCAGAGACCTGAAAATGGGCCGCATCTCAAAACCCATAAGAGAAATTAGAGCCTTCATCGATAATCTGAGAAGGCAGCCCTACGACCTGGTAATTGACTTTCATGGGCTCATCAAGAGCTCAGTCATTGTCCTTCTCAGTTCCGGCAAGAGAAAGCTGGGCTACGATAGCATGCAGGAGTTAAGCGGTCTCTTCCTCAATGAAAAGATCCGCGAAGACATGAATAAACACGCCGTCGACCGATACCTCGATTTTCTCCGTTATCTCGGTGCAGATGTCGGAAGGCCGGAATTCTTGATCCCCACCGGGGAAGACAACATAAACAGGGTGGAAGAAATCCTGCGAAGAAACGAGATTGACAAGAAGGACCCTTTTGTGGCAGTAAGCCCTGTAGCACTATGGGACACTAAACTCTGGGCGGATGAGAAATTCGCCGGGTTGTGCGACCGGATTGCAGAAGAGCTGAAGGTAAGCGTTGTCTTTACGGGAAGCGAGCATGGCAAATTGGAGCATATTCAATCCCGGATGAAGACTTCCTCCGTTAATCTGGGAGGGGAAACGACGCTGCGGGACCTGGCCTATCTTTATCAGCGATCCGCGCTCCTGATTACTACAGACTCAGGTCCGATGCACCTTGCGGCAGCTGTGGGGACACCCGTCATCGCCCTTTTCGGTCCTACTGATCCATCCAGAACGGGACCGTACGGAAAAGGGCACGTAGTTATACGAAGGGAATTACCCTGCAGTCCCTGTTTTTTGAAGAAGTGCGAATCTATGAAATGCATGGCCGACATTAGCGTTGACGAGGTCTTTCATGCAGTGAAAGAAAAATTATCGGGGCGAGGATAAATACTATGCTGAGACGGGGACGGCTTGCAAAGTTAGACATTTTTATTGTTGTCATTACTATTCTTGTTGCAAACTACGCTTACTGTGAGGAAGCGCAGAAGGAAGGTCGCACCAGTAACAAATTCTTCACAGAGATGGGATTTATCGCCGGTTTCGGAAACGGCAGCATTCCGGAAGGCAGCTATCAGCCTGTCTTTCTGATCGGCCATTTCGGTGTCGATCTGAAAAGATATTTCTCGGGACTTAAGAATCACGGCGGGACGCTTTCCGTTTTTCTCGAGCCCCAAATCAATCCCGTTGTGAATCCGCAAACTGACATCGAATTCGGTATCGGCATTGGCCTCCAGTACCTGCATCCGATCATCGGCAATTTATCCGTCTATGCCCTCGGAAGCGTTGGACCGCACTATATTTCCGTAGTCACAACCAAACAGGCTAACGGGTTCATTTTCGCCGACACTATCGGCGCAGGGTTCTATTACTATCTCACAAAGGACTCCGCCATCAATGTTGGTTACCGCTTCCGGCATATGTCGAATGCAAGTTGTGCAGATCCTAATGGTGGTATCGACACGAATTCAGGAGTTATCGGCTACTCGATCTTTTTTGATTGATTTTTTCCCCGGACGGGGATGAGAGGATGGATATCGGGGGAATTACGAGGGAGGGAAGGAATTGGCCATAAGCAAGGAACTGCTGGCTATTTTGGTATGCCCCAAGTGCAAGAGTGACATCCGCCTGAATGAATCGGGAGATGGCTTGATCTGCGATAAGTGCAAACTTTTGTACGAAATTAAAGACGATATCCCGATTATGTTGATTGATGAGGCAAAGAAACTGCCTTAATTAGCCGCGCTTGAATTCGGTAGCGAGCGCATGCCCCGTAGCTAGCTGCGGGGTAAGCGAGCGAATACTGATTGATATTTTTCCTTAAGAATCGAAGATTCTCCGCGGCTTGCTGTGGAGAGCTTCAATATTTCAACACCTGATCAGAATTTTTTCGAACTCGCTTTATCCAGTCTGCGACATTCACCCGCTAATGAAAACTTGAGGCAGGATCTGCAAGAGTCTCCCATCTTATAGGCTCCATATTCAATCATGATGGCTTTTGTACCACTCGATGGTTTTCGCCAGTCCCGCCCGGAAATCAGTTCGAGCCTTAAAACCGAATTCATGATATGCCCTCGCTGTATCAAGCATACGCCGTGGCTGTCCGTCCGGTTTCGTTTCATCCCAGGTGACCTTGCCTTTATATCCCGTCAGCTCCATGATCAGGCCAACGAGGTCCCGAATGGATATTTCAAAGCCCGCCCCGATATTCACGGGATCACTCTTATTATATTTTTCCATGGCAAGGATGATAGCTTCCGCTGCGTCTTCTACATAAAAAAATTCCCGCGTCGCTTTTCCCGTGCCCCAGACGACGATTTTCCGTTCCTTGGAGGCAACGGCATCGACGCATTTTTTGATGAGTGCAGGAATGACATGAGAAGACCGTGGATCGAAATTATCTCCCGGGCCATAGAGGTTAACAGGGAGGATGAATATTGAATTGAAACCATACTGGTTGCGGTATGCCTGCGATTGAACGAGCATCATCTTCTTTGCCAGACCGTAGGGGGCGTTTGTCTCCTCAGGATAACCATTCCATATATCGTCCTCTTTAAATGGCACCGGCGTGAATTTTGGGTAGGCACAGATAGTGCCCAAAGCTACAAATTTATCGATCTTCCTGAGATACCCCTCATGGATCAGCTGCACACCCATCATAATGTTGTCATAGAAAAGGGAAGCGGGATGTTCCTGGTTAAACCCGATGCCGCCCACCTTTGCTGCGAGATGGATGACGACGTCCGGCTTTGTGGTGTTATACATACGTTCAATGTCAGCAAGATTGACAAGATCATATTCCGGGCGTCCTGCGACGGCAATTTTCCGGTAGCCTTTATCCCGGAGTTTCTTTATAAGATGTCCCCCCAAGAACCCCTTCCCGCCTGTTACTGTAATGCGCTTCTCTTGCACTATTTTGATGAATCCTTCTTTAATTGTGGATCAGAGGATCTGTCCTGCAAACGCTTCGCTACCGTATGTTATCCGCACGTGCGTAACCTGCATCGTGCAGTGTCTTTTCCTTTCTTGCAAGTTCCATGTCCGCCTCCACCATCATATCCACGAGTTCGTCAAAACCCACCTTTGGTTTCCAACTCAGGATCTTCCTCGCCTTTGTTGCGTCACCGAGGAGAATATTTACGTCTGTGGGGCGGAAGTATCTTGCATCGATTTCTACGTACTTCTGATAGTCCAGGGACAGCTTTTGAAAAACCTTTTCCAGAAATTCTTTCACCGAATGGGTCTCTCCTAAAGCAATCACATAATCATCAGGCTTATCATGCTGGAGCATAAGCCACATGGCTTCTACATAGTCACCCGCGAATCCCCAATCGCGCTTTGCGTCCAGATTGCCGAGATACAGCTTCTGCTGGAGTCCCAGCTTGATTCTCGTCGCCGCCCGTGTAATCTTCCTTGTCACGAAAGTCTCGCCCCGCCGGGGTGACTCGTGGTTGAACAGTATCCCATTGCATACGAAGAGCCCATAGGCATCGCGGTAATTTTTTACGACATAATAGGCATAAACCTTGGCGGCCGCATAAGGACTTTGGGGCTGGAAGGGTGTATCCTCGCTCTGCGGCGGCGGCGCCGCTCCGAACATCTCACTCGAAGAGGCCTGATAGAACCGTGTTTGGATTCCCGTCTTGCGGATGGCCTCCAGGAGGCGGAGCGTCCCCAGGCCGGTGACATCACCGGTATACTCAGGCATGTCGAAGCTCACCCTGACATGGCTCTGGGCCCCCAGATGGTATATCTCGTCCGGCCGGATCGTATGGAGGAGATCCGTCAGTTGCCCCGAAACGGATAAGTCTCCATAGTGAAGATGCAGGCGGGCGGAGGGATCATGCACGTCCTTGTAAAGATGTTCGATCCTGTCAGTGTTGAAGGTGCTAGAGCGCCTGATGAGGCCATGGACCGCGTATCCCTTATCCAACAGGAACTCTGCCAGGTAAGAACCGTCCTGTCCTGTTATGCCTGTAATGAATGCTGTCTTCATTGTCTTCCTTGTGTTCCTTTCAATAGCTTTGAAATATATCTATATATTTTACATTGACCTGTCAGTATTTCCCAGATGTAAAATATCAAATAGCTGTTTCAATTTTATTTCTTCATATGAATTTTATTTTCTTCATTGCAAACGCCGTCATTTTCACCAACAGCCACCCATGCCGGAACCGGTCGATCTGCGTGGATCCGTAGGTCCGCTCCCGGTACCTTATGGGAATCTCTACTATCTGCAGGTTCAGTTTCGCGGCCCCGAAAAGCAGATCAAAATCACCGAATGGATCAAAATCGCCGAAGTAGCTCCTTCCTGCGACGATTTTTTCATAATCCGTGCGCCGGAGGACTTTGGTTCCACCCAATGTGTCCCTTATCCGTTGATCGAGAAGGTAGGTGAACATGGTGCTGAAAAATTTATTCCCCAGAAGGTTCAGCGTGCGCATGGCCTCCCTTTCCATTTGATACACAAGGCGACTTCCGATGACGAGCTCTCCCTTGCCGGAGACAATCGCTTCAAAAAATTTCGGGAGAGATTCCGGAGGAATGGTGAGATCGGCATCGAGAATCATGAGAACGTCGCCCTTCGCTTCCCGAAATCCTTTGCGTACGGCATCGGCCTTGCCTTTTCCATCCTGGACCATTACCTTAATGTCCTTATCAGGATAGGCCTTCTGGACCCTCTCGCACTCGGCTAGGGTCTCATCTTTCGAATGTCCCTCAACGAATATCAGCTCCATGTGCTTTCCCATATCCGGGATGCGCTGCACAGCGTTCTCAATGTTGCCTTTTTCATTGCGGCAGGGAACTATAACGGAACATGTCGTGCCGTCCCCCTCCCCTTTTCTCTCACATGTCCTGGCAATGACGATTTCATGCAAAGCCAGCTTGCGGAAAAAAGGCATCTTAACGATTATCCTGTTTAACAGGGTTGAGATAACGGGAATATATACGGGCATGAGAATCTGACAATCCGCTTTGACGGTTTCGAAGTCACTGAGCTTCAGGATATTTCTGATGTCCTGCGGCGGCAGCCAGTGCATAATGGGCCTTTTCATCCGTAGGCCGAGCCACTCGGCAAACTTCAAAATCGGCTGCCACAGGTAATTGAAGTAGACAATGATGATCCGCGTATCCGGTTTGCAGATCTTCTTCAAGCCGTTAAGAGACGCTTGAATGTCATCAACATAACCAATAACATTAACGAGAAGGATATAATCGAACTTCTCGTCCGTTTGCAAAGCCTCTAGATCATCTACCTGGAATTCGACGCCGGGATATTTCTCTCTTGCCACCTCAATCATCTTTGGACTGAAATCAATACCGACCCTGCGTGAGGCCTCTAATGACGCGATCAGATTGCCGATACCGCAACCGATCTGCAGGATCGATGATTGGGCGGGAACAAGAAACTTGATATAATTCGCTATGGCCTTGTGATAGTAATCCCCATTCTTCAGCCATTTCTCTCTTTTTCTCGCGAGGGAGTTAAAATATCTTATTTTATCGTCTTTATTAATAGCAATATCCTCAAGAAGATTTCACTACAGTCATCTCTTCTCCAACATCTTACGGACGGCATTCTGCACTGTCTTAACTTCGAGGGTTTCGAGGCATAGGCTCCGCTCCGAGCCGTCGCATCCCTTCTTATAGCACGGCACACAATCCCTGTTCGATACGACGACATCGTGTTTATCGCCGACGGGAGCCCAATCGCGCCAGTCTGAAGGACCGTAGATCGTCAATGTCGGCGTTCCCACAGCGGCGGCAATATGCGGAGCCGCGCTGTCAACCCCGAGATGGAAGCTGCTCATGCTGAGCACACCGGCCAATTCAGCGAGCGTCGTCTTCCCCGCAAGGTTGTATATGTTACCCGCACATTTATCCGCAAGCTCTCTGGCTCTGGTCGCTTCCCCTTTACTTCCAACAATAGCGGCCGCAATGCGAAACTCGTCCCACAGCCAATTTATGACACTCACCCATTTATCAACCGCCCATTCCTTGTACGGCCAGCGGGAGAATGGATTGACGGTAATCCACCGCGAGGAGGGATCGGCTGCCACGGGTTTCATGCCGCATTCTGCGAGCACTCTGTTCACCCGCGCCATCACTTGATCAGAAATCCAGAGTCTCGGGATCGTCGTCTTCCCGGTAATGCCGAAACCCCTGACGATACGAAGGGACTGCTCTGCTGCGCCAAATATGCGCTCTTTCGGAGTGGGAAGCCCGATGAGGAGATGCGTAAAGAGCCGGTTTCTCCAGAAGGGAACTGCGGTGTAATGGAGCGAGCCTCTTATGGCGGCTCCGGTCATGAGAGCCATGATCGCGCCCCGATCGCCGGACCGAAGATCAAATACCAGATCAAATTTTTCCTGACGTAACTTCTTGATCAACTGCACTTGATCGATAACATTTAAGAGAAGATTACCCTGAGTGTTCTGCACCTCAAATATTTTATGGATCGACGGATCCACCTCGAGAAGGCATCCGAAACCTTCCCGAAGAAGAACCGATACATTGGCCTGTGGATAAGCTTCCTTAACAGCCCACAATGTCGGTGTCGCCCAGACTACATCCCCGATATCTCCGAGTTGGATAACAAGAACGTTTCTGATCTGCTTTGTGATCTTAAAATGGTCCTGAAGAAGCACTATGTGTCAGCCATCGCACATTTCATGAAACGATATAAGCTACCTCTTATTTGCAGTTCCTTCTTGAGTATACCTGCAAATGAACTTTCCACTTTACTTAAAGATGCTCTCTGTCTCCTGCGGCGAATATTCGGGAACTATCTCGTGAAGCTTTCTCTTTATTGCCCGCGAATCATGTAGCAGTGACAGTTCATTTAACTGTTTGAGTCCTGATTTCAGCCAATCATGCAGCTCTGCCGGACTCTTGAAGCCATTAGAGAGACCATCTTGTCGAAGCACCATTATCTTCTCGTGCTTCGTCGGTCCGATTCCCTCTCCCACAGTAATGAGTTCTTCGTAAAGTTTTTCCCCTTCTCGAAGTCCCGTAAAGACGATCTTGATGTCCTTGTCGGGCTCTTTGCCGGAGAGCCTGATCAGGTCTCTTGCCATGTCCAGAATCTTTACTGGCGTCCCCATCCTCAGGATGAAAACCTCACCGCCCTCTCCCATGGCTCCTGCCTGAATGATCATCTGAGCCGCCTCAGGAATGGTCATGAAATAGCGATTCACATCCGGATGGGTCACAGTAACCGGTCCGCCCTGTTCTATCTGCCGTCGGAACAGAGGAATCACGGATCCAGAGGAACCGACAACATTTCCAAAGCGCACGGCCACGAACTTTGTGCCATTCTCTTGAGAGGACTGGAGGAGCAGTTCGGCCACGCGTTTGCTTGCCCCCATGACGTTGGTGGGCTTCACCGCCTTGTCAGTGGATACAAGGACGAAACGCTTCACTCCATACTCGACGGCCAATTCCATCACTACCTGGCTTCCCACAATATTGTTTGTAACCGCCTCCCAGGGATTCTTTTCCAGCATAGGCACGTGCTTATAGGCGGCCGCGTGAAATACAACCTGCGGACGGAATTTCTGAAAGACTGAGGTCATGAGCCCTCTATCCTGCACATGCCCGAGGATAGTCGTGCAATTTTGAAAATAGAGTTCATGCTGGAGTTCCATCTGGATGTGAAAGAGATTGGCCTCACTTGCGTCTACCAGGATGAGTGAATGAGGCTGATATTTGATAACCTGCCTGCATAGCTCCGATCCGATGGAGCCGCCGCAGCCCGTAATGAGAATTGTCCGTCCATCCAAATAACTCCTGATGCCTGTCGTATCCAAATGTACAGGCGGCCGGCCCAGCAAGTCCTCATATCTCACGTCCCTGAGAACCTTGACGCTGACTCGTCCGTCAATAATTTCACCGATCCCCGGCAGGGTCTTATAGAGAATATTGCATCCCTTACAGATATCTATTATCCGTCGCATCTCTTCGCCACTGGCCGAGGGAATAGCAATAAGTACTTCTTCAATGTCCCTTTTTGCAATTATCTCCGGCATACCATCAATTCGGCCGAGGACAAGGACCCCATGGATGGACCTGCCTTGCTTGACGGGATCATCATCGACAAAACCAACCACTTCATAATGAATCTGGTAATTTTCAAAAATCTCGCGGAGTATCTTTTCTCCGGCAGCGCCGGCCCCTACAATGAGCACTCGTGTCTGATGTTTCGGCTGATAAAAAAGCCTTCCGTCTTCCCGAAAACGCGTCTGCGATGCGAAGTATAAACGGATTCCCATCCGCAGCCCGCCCGCCAGAAAAAATGTTAATCCCCCGTCTAAAATAAATACAGCACGGGAAAAGCCCGAAAACCTGTAAATGAAAAGAACTATGGCCATGATTAAAAGCATGGATACAAAGCACGCTTGGCCCAGCTTCCAGAAATCTCTGATGCTGGTATAACGCCACATACCCCGGTAGAGACCTAGAACGAAGAAAATGAACAACTTCAAAGGAACAATCCACAAAAGCATCTTTCTTAAATGCCAGATATCAGTCAGACCCAGCACAAACTCAAATCGGATAAGATAAGCAGCAACCAAAGCGAGCACGAAGATAGCCGAATCGCAGAAGATCATGAAATATAATTTTGGATTTTTTAATTGTCGGTACATAGCTGGAAACTTCTTTACATCAGTGTTTAACGCCTTCCTGCTTTAGAACCTTCACAAAGGTTATCCATAGAATTCTTAGATCAAGACTGAATGATCTGTTGTTCAGGTAGTATTCATCGAATTCGACCTTGATTGGTATCGGTAATTCATCCCTGCCGTTTACCTGCGCCCAACCGGTGACACCGGGAATCAGTTTGTGAATTCCCCTTTGTGTGCGAAGTTCTACTAAATCATCCTGGTTGTACAGAGCCGGACGCGGCCCTACAAAGCTCATATCTCCCTTTATGATGCTCCACAGCTGCGGCAGTTCATCGAGACTGAATTTACGCAAGAAGGAACCAATGGGTGTAAGGTATATATCAGGCTTTTCCAACAGATGGGTCGCCACAGCAGGGGTATCGATCCGCATGGTGCGGAACTTCGGCATTCTGAATACAGCATTATTGACTCCTATTCTATCCGACCAGTAAAGAACCGGGCCTTTGGATGTTAATCTAACCAATACCGCAACGACAAACATTGGCAAGCTCAAAATACATAATAGAAGAAGAACCATTACACAATCAAAAGAACGTTTCATAAAGACCGATACCATTTGACAGTTTCCCGTATACCTTCTTCCAAGGTATATGGTGGTGTCCAGCCAAGCATTTTTCTTATCTTGCTGCTATCCACCATAAGTGAATCCGTCAATCGGCCAATGTCTTCACCACGACCTATTAGTCTACCCAAATTTCTAATCAGCCAAGAGGGACAACAAAGAATGAATGGTCTTTTACCCAGTTCTTTAGCAATTATATTAATTAAATCCGGTGTTGAAATATCTCTGCCGTCACTGACCAGAAATGTTTCTCCTGCAGCTTCAGTGTGACTCACGCAGGCGATAATGGCATCAACGAGATTACCAACATAGATTAAACTTCTCTTATTCTTAATGCTTCCCAGTGGTAATGGAATGTTCTTGTCAACTAACTTCATTAACCGAAGAAAATTCGCCTTTACTCCTGGGCCAAATATCAAGGGGGATCTTATAACGACAACCTCAAGCCCCGTTTCGATGCTAATTTTTTTCAGAATTTGTTCAGCTTCCCACTTGCTGATATCATAAGGTTTCTGCGGCGCGGGATCATCTAACTCTGTATAAGGCGATTCTGACACTGGACCATTGACTTTAACAGAACTGACATAAATAATGCGTTTCACACCGCATGCGATAGCTGTCCTGGCCAGCCGCTCTGTTCCGGCGACGTTCACATGACGATATGAGGCAAGCGGGTCGCCGGCAGTATCCTTCATAAGATGGACGCGGGCCGCGAGATGAATAATCACGTCTATGCCATTCAAAGCATCGGACCAATCTGTGCTGGCGTCGATAGAGTCTATTAGTCGTATTTTCAGGCCTATCGGAAGATTCTTGACGCATTTTGCCGACTGCACCGCTCCCCTAACTTTCCATCCATCGGCTAGCATTTTTGCACTGAGGGCACTACCAACGAAGCCATTTGCTCCGGTTATAAGAATATCAGGCATATTGCTTCTTGATCATCTGAGAAGTTCATCCATACCAGACGGTGCGATTAACATAGTCCGTATAACTTAAGATTACACGCACTACTTTCTTGGAGACATGTTCTGTGTCATAGTCCGGCACCAATTTGAATTGGCGGTGATTCTCTGAATACTGTGAGACTACGATATCGATGGCTTCCATGACGGAACCTGCCTTGAAACCACACATAATCAGCGTTCCTTCATCCATCCCTTCCGGCCTCTCGTGGGATTGGCGGATGGTGACGGCTGGAAAGTTTAGGATGGATGATTCTTCCGTAAGTGTCCCACTGTCCGAAACAACGCAGAACGCATTCATCTGCAATTTCACATAATCGAAGAATCCGAAAGGGTTCAGGAAACGGACCCTCTTGTCGAGCCTGTCAATTCCTATGCTTCGCAGTTTCTTCCTGGTGCGCGGGTGTGTTGAGACGATAACCGGCTTGCGGTATCTCTTTACAATAGCTCTGAGGGTTTCCAGTAAGCTCGAGAAGTTGTCATCATCATCCACATTTTCCTCTCGATGAGTACTGAAGAGAATGTAGTTACCAGTGCTTATTTTCAGACGCTGAAGGACTTCCGATTTTTCAATCTTGGGCAGATAATGAATGAGCACCTCTTTCATGGGAGAGCCAGTCTTGATGATCGTTTCCGGCCTAATTCCTTCGGCAAGAAGATAACGGCGGGCGTGTTCTGTGTAAGTGAGGTTGATGTCACTGATGTGATCCACGATTTTGCGGTTGATCTCTTCAGGTACTCTTTGATCGAAGCATCGGTTCCCTGCCTCCATATGAAAAATAGGTATCTTTCTGCGTTTTGCCGCTATTACCCCGAGGCAGCTATTCGTATCGCCTAAGATCATAAAGGCATCCGGCTTCACCTTTGCCAGTATCCGGTCAGTCCCGTCGATGACATTCCCTATGGTCTGAGCTGCTGTTTCTCCTGCCACTTCCAGGAAGTAATTCGGTTTCCGGACATCCAGTTCCTTGAAAAATATCCCGTTTAGTTCATAGTCATAGTTCTGGCCGGTATGGACCAGAACATGGCGGGTGCACTTATCTAATTCATTTATCACGCGGCAGAGCTTAATTAGTTCGGGGCGCGTGCCTACGAGAGTCATGACCTTCAAAGCCATATGTCTTTCCTTTAACTTGAGGTTTGTCGGCGGAAAGCCTTCAATTGCCTATACACTACCTTAGCAATTCACCGTTTTCCTGTCTGATATCAGCAGCCATAAGACGGTGTTTCTTCAACAACTCAACCGTACCTGCGTAGTCGAGGACCCTGTCTGCAGAACTAAACTCTTTTTTCAATGCGTTTGGTTCCTCCTCTTCGGCAAGACGAAGCTCAGGCAGCATCGGTCGAATAGCATAATAGTCCCCGCGCCGGACACAGTGATTCGCTTCCTCCTCAGAGACCATGATTTCGTGCATTTTTTCTCCAGGCCGGATTCCCGTAACTTTGATTTCTATTTGACGGTCACCAATTAGTGCCTTGGCCAGGTTCATCATGGTTGCTGAAGGGGCATTAGGAACATAAGTTTCACCATTCTTTGCATACCGTAATGCCGCCATAACAGTATCAACTGCCTGGTTGAGGCTTAAGAGAAAACGGGTCATTTCAGGAACGGTAACCGTTACCGGACCGCCATTCCTTATTTGATCGTGAAATAATGGAATTACGGAACCACGCGAGGCAAGAACGTTCCCATAACGTACGCAGACAAAATGCGTGTGTGCGTTTAAGAGATTAGCAGCAATAAATATTCGTTCTTGAAGGGACTTGGTCATGCCCATAACATTCACCGGTTTGCAAGCTTTATCCGTGCTGACTGCGACAACCGTCTCCACGGGATACCTATTCTCCTCAATGGCGCGAACAATATTGGCCGCACCTATACAGTTCGTCAGCAAGGCCTGCAAAGGAAAATATTCACAGGTTGGGACTTGCTTCAGTGCTGCCGCATTAATGACGATGTCGGCATCGCGGAGCACGGAGCAAACATCGCTGTAACTCCGTATATCACCGATCCTGAACTCCAGCACGTTCATAAAATTCCGGTATATCAATTCATCTGTGGCTACCAGTTTGTGAAGATAAGCCATCCTCATGCTGTGCTGTTTAGCTTCGTCGCGGGAGAAAACGATGACTTTTTTCGGTATACCTAGATTTCCACCCAATACAAAATGAACAATCGTCTTGCCCAATGATCCCGTGCCACCGGTTATAATGATTCGCTTGTTTTCGAACAATGGCATTACTCTTCTCCTTCGGCCAAGCTATTTTTTGTAAAATGACATATAATGCTTGTACATCTTTTCAATGAGTTCCGGCCACGTAGGTGGTTCATATCCTGTTATCTTCCGAAAAAGCGATGAATCCAATGAACGATTTTGATAAAAATCATCGTATGGCTCTATTTCTATTTTTTTGTCATATTTTTCTGCAACCAATTTCAACAATTCATATTTTGAAATAGGATCCGATGAAATATGATATATACCAGTTAAATTCTGATTTGGCAAAATATAGTCTCTTAAAATATGCGCAACTTCAATGGTAGGAAAACCGGAAAAAATCGCATTCTTATAGCCTTGAATCTTTTTATCTTGAGACATAAACCATTCAATTAATCCAAGCCTGCCTTTAATTTCATGCCCAATGATGGATGTCCTCAAGGTTACGCAATGCGGGGAATAGGCCACTTCTCCAAGAAACTTTGATCTTCCGTAAAGGTCCGTCGCATTGGAAATATCATTTTCCGTATAATTTCCCTTCTTACCATCAAAAACACAATCTGTACTGACATGAATCAGTCTGGCACCGGCAGTACGGCACACCATCGATATCCGGTGGGGCAACAATGAGTTTATGACAATTGATGAAAGAGGGTCTCCGCCATACCAAGTTTGTTTTATCAAGCCAATGCAATTAATGACAATGTCAGGCTGTATTGCCGCGAAGGCACGTATAACTGAATCAAAATTATCGGCGTCCACATCAGGTCTTATTCTTTCCACTGCCTCTTTCGGAAACCACCGTGACAGATCCGGTGATCCTCGACCAGTTGCATAGACGTCCAGATCTCTTTGCAACACTAATTGCATAAATAGTGTGTGTCCCAACATTCCTGTACCGCCGAGAATTAAGACTTTTGAGGACATATCAGTTTACTTCCTTTTCAATGTCAATAAAGCTGGTTAATTTGAAACAGTGCCCGTCTTCAATTCACTCATCCATGTTTCTAAGCGATCCAAAAGCAAATTATGCTCAAAATGCTTTTTGAAATAATTGCTACCCCGAATTCCCATTTCCTTTCGCTCTGATTCGGATAAATGATAGAAGGACAACACTGTTTCAGCTAAAGCACACGGATTTTCAGCCGGGCAGGTTAAACCGGCTCCCGCCTCCTCTATAATTCTCGCGCCCTCACCATCCAACGCCGCAATAATCGGCTTCCCGCAAGCCAGATATGACTGAATTTTGGAGGGAATCGTCAGTGAAAATATCGGATTCTTTTTAAGTGATACAAACATAACGTCGGCCTGAGCAAAAAAGTAGGGCATCGATTCAAGGGGATGCTGTCCCAACAAATGAAAATTATTTGAAAGAAAACGCTTTTTCACTTCAGACTCAACCCAGGAGGACATACGTCCACTGCCTATAATTATCCAATGAATGTCTTGATAAGATTTCAACTTCTCAGCTGCAGCAAGGATGTTTTCGAAATCTTGTGCAGCCCCTATGTTTCCTGCAAACATAATACAGAATCCATCAGGGGGAATTCCCAAAGGACAAACAGAGTCTGATTTTGTAGCAATGTTCTGATATAATTCCTCGGCGCTATTCGGATAATAGAAAATCCTATCTCTTTCTACCCCCAGTTTCTCTAAGGATCCCAAAAAAGCTTTAGACTGAACGAGAATTCTATCACAATGGCTGTAAATATATCGTACAAGTTTTTCAACAATGCCCAGTATAATAGATGATTGAATGGAACGCGTGGCAGATAGACTTTCCGGCCAGAGATCTTGTACCCAGAACATAATAGGTGTAGATTTTAGTTTCTTCAAAACAATTGCTGGTAAACCAACCGTTATAGGAGATGGTTCATAAACAAAGATAAGATCAAATTTCCTCCTGCTAAAAAAAAATGCCACGATACTTGCAAAAAAAGCAAAAGATAAATAGTTAAAAGCCAAACGCAACTTACTCTTTTTTCCCCTTGTGATATGAGGCGCCCTTATTACTTTGACACCATTAAAATATTCTATTCTTTTATTTAAAATGCCATACCCTTGGGGGAGGTGGCCTTCGGGATAGTTAGGCAAACCCGTCAATACCGTTATATCGTGCCCTCTTTTTTTCAAACTTAAGGTCAAGTCATTAATTCTGAAGTTTTCGGGCCAAAAATATTGAGTGATAATTAAGATGTTCATTTATTTTGGATAAGATTTTACCATGAATTAGAGTTCTTCTTAGCTTGAATGGAAGATTGAGAGCGAGGCTTAAGCGGTTTATCTCTGGAAAGGCTATTTTGGGGGAAATGAATGAACAGAAGTTTCAAGATTCTACTCTATCTCTGTGAGCCGCAACTGCTAATTTCATACTGGGTGAGACTGGAAATAACGATTTTTCCCAATGCCGCAAGATCGATTATGCTCTACTTTTTGCTGTTTTTGTAAATGGGATAGACTCCCCAGGTTCCGACCGCAATACCTAGACTCGAACCGATCTGATATTCGCCAGCCCACTCATAATTGCTCTCATTGAATTCATTTCGATCTCCAATATATACAATGGGACTTTCGATACTGGCACCCTTCAATTTAGCACACTGATCAGGTTCAACTGTGCATACGGGCTCTTTTAAGTACCAATAAACCAGTCGATAATCGGTAGCGTAAATAAGAAAATTTCTCGGTTGATGCATCTCTTTAAATGTCTGGACAACGGAATATTTATTAAAAGTTTTTTTGCTATCATTATTGTTAATCCGATAAAAATGTAAATAAGCCATGAAAAAGAAGCAAATCACAAATGTAGTCAGAGCGAGGCCCAAAATACGAATAGAGATTTTGGGGAATTTACTGCTGATTCCTTCAAGACCTCCAAAAGTGAATAGCAGTATTAAAAATTGAATCCCTTCTCCTGAGTATCTGTTATCTGCAAAATAAGGCGGAGTTATTATTAATATAAATAGAAAGGTTGTAATAATATAAATGACCACTAAATAAAATATTTCACCCATTCTTCTTCTCATTTGTAACATTCCATAAAACACTATAATCAATCCTATGATACCAAAACCCACAGATATATTGCTGCACTGTCCAAACAATCTTTGTGGATAAAGATAATAAATGAACTGATTGATGATAAAAATAAAAGAGCAGGTGGAAATCCCTGAAAGTGAAGAGTAAATGTGATTTACGATAAAATCCAGAGATATGGCTTTCCCAATACTGAAAAAATAAGCATAGAAAAATATGCCTGTAATAACAAGCACTATAGCCATTTTAGCAAAGAGTTTTCGCTCAAATACAAGCGTATATGCCATTATCGATAATAATAAAGTAAGATGCTGATTCCTAAAAAAAATGCCCAGTGTCAGAAACAGAATCAAAATAATGATCTGAAGAATTTGATTTTGGTGGGCAATTATAGTTTTTATTCTAAATGCCCCTTCACGCTGAAATAAAGATATTCCTAAGAAATGAGTCATAAATAAAAGCAGGAGCGGATTGTAAACGGATTCATTATAAAATGAATTAGAATATACAAGAGTTTCTACTTGCAGGAAATTAACACATAAAAATAATGCGGCGAGAACATGACTGTTGAACAGTCTAAATATTAAAATATAACACTTATAATATGCGATGCTCCATAGGAAAGAAATAATTACAGTGTACGGAATAATCCAATATGAATGGAAAATAACTTTAAGCAAAGCAATAACATATACAATACCATTCTGATAAGTTATATGGTGATGAGGAGGAATAGTTGCTATGTCCTGCAGCTTGCCATTATCAACAAGAGAGTCTGCAAGTGAAATATAAAAAACCCCATCACCAGGGTTAAGATATGAAAAATAGTTTAGTCCAATGCCAACAATTACATAAATCGTTGCAGATAAGCATATCGTGAGCTTGATAACGCTATTTGTGTTTATCATATTATTCATAAATGAATTAGCATTATTCATTTGTAAAAGTTAATATCTTCCCAAACAGTTTGTTACATTAAAAATGGCAGTCAGTCTTCTCTTCGGTTAGAGTGTTTGTACCACCAAATACCTTACCAAGGAGGAAGATATGACCGCCGAGAA
>JBEKXK010000061.1:0-21043 GCA_049512055.1 Syntrophales bacterium
CTGCGGACGTATATTATGGCCGTGACCTTGAAGTGCTTGCCCGGCGCGAGCAGATTAAACGAAAGACCATACTGTTACGAAGGAAGCAGAAACGCTTTTTGAGACTTGCCTGAAAGGCAGGAATGAATTATATAAGAACTCAAACCCTCTCTTAGCTTTAGACCTGCTTTGTCCAAAACCATTTGAAGACGTACACGCCTGATTAAGCAGAGAAACGGCCCTTGGGGGCACAAGAAAGAACTGACCAGAAAGGTTTTGATTAAGGCAAAGACGGCATGCTAAGAACAGAGGACGAGATGTGTACCTAGGGAATTGATATGAAAAGGGGTCGGGGAAATAACTTGAAAAGAAAGATAACTGCCTCAGATATTTGCGTCAATACTGTGTGCATGCTAACTTGCAATGTTTCGGTCATAACCTCGCGAAGGGTACGATTATGCCCGGCATAGAGATTCTTGCTGTGGGAGGCGGATCGGAATTAAAGGACTTCATTGACCTGCCATGGAGGATCTATGCTGAGTACCCCAACTGGGTTCCCCCCCTTAAGGAGGATGTTCGCCGGATGCTGGACCCCGGTGGGCATCCTTTCTGGGAGTTTTCCGAGCGTATCCTCTTTCTGGCCCGACGCGGTTCGGAGACGGTGGGAAGGATCGCGGGCATCATAGATCGTCATTATAACCAGTTCCACGGCGAAAAGATGGGGGTTTGGGGATTTTTCGAATGTGCTGACGATCGGGAGGCCGCGGCGGCCCTCTTCGCTTCCGTAGAGACGTGGGCTCGTGAGAAAGGGATGTCCTTCATGAGAGGCCCGCTCAACCCGTCCACCAATTACGAGGTGGGATTGCTCATTGAGGGATTTGCTCATGCGCCGGTCTTGATGATGACTTACAACCCGCCGTACTACCGAGGGTTGGTCGAATGGTGCGGTTTCACAAAAGAGAAAGACCTGATGGCCTTTCTGATAGACGGCGACTACCGGCTGCCCGAGTGGATGGATCGTCTTGCTGAACGGATCTCCAAAAAGAAGGGCGTCCGCATCAGGCCCTCTCATCCAGAGGATGTAGACTCTGAGTTTGCTCTGATAAGAAATATATACAACGCCTCCTGGTCCGGTAATTGGGGATTCGTCCCCCTCAGCGATAATGAGATGCGGGACATTCAAAAGAACGTGATGAAATTCGTGGATCCGGACTTAGTCTTCTTCATCTATTATGAGAATGAACCCGCAGCGGCCTGCGTGATCTTTCCTGACATCAACCCTTTGCTCAAGCGTCTTAACGGGCGGATCGGTCTGATGGGTTTGCTAAAGTTCCTCATGTACCGGCGGGAGATCAAGGGATTGAGGTGTTTGATCTTCGGGATCAAGGAGAAGTACCAACAACTGGGACTCCCCATGTTAGCCTTCCACCACATATTTGAGGTTGTGAGGAAGAAAGAGAAATATAATTATCTGGAGTTGGGCTGGACACTGGAGGACAACGAATCGATCAACTCATTGATAGAGGAAGCTGGCGCAAAAAGATACAAGAAATATCGCATATTCAGAAAATCTTTATAGTTTCAAAAGTTGAACGTATCGCCTTATAAGGAAAGGGCTGGATATAGTGGCTGAGCATCGGGTTTCTATCATCGGTTTCGTCTGGCGGCCTGAGGAGATCACCCCATCGGTGATTCAAATGGCGCATCGTACAGGGAGCAGAGCCGTCTTCGATTTCTCCACGATGGGGGTGGAAGAGTTACGTTCTTTCTTACGAAAGACTGACCCCGCCGGTCAAGTAAGGGATATCAAGATTTCTGTCCCTGCCTTGATCGATCCATCCTTGGGGCAGTTGCTGAAGGAAACAGGGAGCCGCGACATCTGGGTAGAATGCCACCCCCATTTCTTTCAAGGAGATCCTTCCATCTTTTTACAGAGATTGAAAGAATTGTCGGAAGACTACTGTTGCTTTCCAATCATCGGAAACTTGGATCTCCTGGCAGCGATCTTGAAAGATAGATCGGGAATTGGGCGCATCGTTCTGAAAGGATGCGAAGCCTCTGGATTCGTGGGCAGTGAGACGACCGCGGCTCTCTATTCGGTGGTCAAGGAGATGCTGCGCACGTCCTCAAAGCCTCTCGACATTCTCATCTGGGGTGGCGTCTCCACCCCTGAGGCGGCAGCGGCATTCCTCTCGACAGGGGCCGCCGGGGTCGTTTTTGAGAGCGTCCATTGGCTGACAGATCTGGTTGCCATTGATGATGTCCAACGCCAGCGGCTCTCCAATCTCCGCCTGGACTCTACCGACCTGGTTGGCCTGGACCTGCAGGTTCCTTGTCGCCTTTTCAACAAGGGAAACTCGCGCGCGTTCAAGGAGATCAAAACGCTCGAGGACTCGCTATACGGAGCAGAGATCACGGAAGAAAGCCGCCGCTCCTTCGTAAGCCAGGTGCATGCAAGGACCCTCCAACCTCTGGAGAGCCATTTCAACCAGGACGAAATTATCCCTGTCGCTGTGGAGACTGCCTTTGCTAGGTCGTTCGTCGAGCGTTTTGGGGCCGGAACCGAGGAGGCCGTCAAGGCCTTTATGGGTGAGATTCGAAACTTATGCCACCTGGCTGAGGCGAAGAAGGATTGTTTTTTGGACAGCCCTGTGGCCGGAGAGATGGGAACCAAATATCCCTTTATCCAGGGAGCCATGTCCTGGATCACAGATGTCCCGGAATTTGCCTCGAGGGTTGCCGATGCCGGTGGATTGCCCACCATAGCCTTTGGCATGATGGACGCGGCTGCCCTTGACCGGAAGCTGGGACGCCTGCCGGAGATCATGGGAGGGCGCCCTTATGCAGTGAATGTCGTCTCTTTGGCAGAGAACCCTTTCAGGGAAAAACATCTAGCCTGGATAAAGAAACAGAGACCCCGTTTTGTCGTGATTGCAGGTGGCGATCTCTCTCCTTTAAGAGAATTGATAGAATGCGGCATAGAGGTCGTGTATATCGCTCCTGATGAGGCCCTGTTGCGGCTCGCCCTGGAAGCCGGCGTCCGTTACGTTGTCTGCGAGGGATATGAAGCCGGCGGCCACGTGGGTCAGCATAGCACGCTCACCCTTGCTCAAATGCTTTTGGATCTCAAGCGGCGCACGCCATCCCTTTTCCAAAACTGTCGTGTGATCATTGCAGGGGGAATCTTTAATCGGGAAACCGCATTCTTAGCCGCAATGCTGGGCGCGGACGCCATCCAGATGGGTACCGCCTACCTTGCCACCCAGGAGATCGTTGAAACAGGCGCCTTGACAGCACTCTATCAGCGGATGATTCTGAAATCGCCTCCGGGGGGAACAGTCGTTTCAGGCCAGCGTACTGGGCTTCGGGTGCGGTCCTTGAGAACCCCGAGAGTGGCAGCTATTTTATCCCTGGAGAGGGAGTTTGCAGCGGGTCACCAGGACGAGGCTTCTTTCCGTACGAAAATGGAGGAGATGGCTGCAGGGAGCCTCTTCACTGCGGCCCGGGGCATGGACAGTCCGGGCGGGGTGGCTTTGGATGAGGGGGGCTGTCTGGAACGCGGGCAATTCATGAGTGGGGCCTGCGCCGGCCTCATCCATGAGGTTCGGAAGCTGCAGTCCTTTCACAGTGAGCTGGCCGAAGGTCCTCTCTTGTTGCATCAGCCCGTTGTAGGATCGATCGAGAAAACCCCGGAAACTCCATCCTCCGGGGTCGGCCGTGGACCGAAACGAGCCGCCTCCCGCGGAGACGATCCTGAAAAGGTTATGATCACGGGGATGAGCATACTCAATACCCTGGGAAAGAGTCCGGAGGAAGTCTGGGCTGCAAGCCTGGCCATGAAAAGCGGGATTACATTGGTTCCACCTTCGCGGTGGGATCACGCGCTTTTTTATGATCCCCGGCCACAGGTTCCGGACAAGACCTACTGCAATGTGGGTGCCTTCTTAGACTTTCATATCTCCCGCAATGAACTCGGGATCCCTCCCCATGATTTCCGGAGCATGACCGAGGCTACAAGGATTACAATGTGGCTTGCGGACAGGGCCATCCGGGCATCCGGCATCCTGGATTCGGACATCCCGCGTGAACGAATCGCGGTCATTATCTCCCAGAACTCGGGAGAGGCGGCGGGGACCCTCACCGATATGATCATTAGGGGGCACGTTCATGATATCCTTGGCGCAATCAAAAGAGCCGTTCACCTCACGCCGGATCAGCAGAGCGCCATCGAACAGGAGGTGAAGTTGGGACGCATGGCCCCGGACGACACCACACTCCTGGGCAGACTCAACTGCGCAGCAGCCGGCTTCATCTGTAACCGGTACGGGTTCATGGGGCCCAGCTATTCCGTCTCCGCAGCCTGCGCGACCTCACTGGTCGCACTTTACAGTGCCGTCCAGATGATCAGGAATGGCATCATCGATGCCGCTATCGTCGGAGGGGGTGAAGATAATCTCACCCACTTGCATTTTCTGGAATTCTCCGCACTGGGCGCACTTTATGGGCTATCTGGACGGGAAAGACCCGCTCACGAGACCTCTCGCCCCTTCGATGCTGAAAGAGACGGGATGGTCCTCGGCGAAGGTGGGGGAATGATCGTCATCGAGCGGGAAAGCCTGGCCCGCGAAAGAGGGGCGCATGTCCACGCCATAATCAGCGGCATGGGCGCGAGCAACAACCATTTGGGCATGGTGGAGTCCTCCAGTGTTACCCAGGAGATTGCCATCCGCGCCTCATTCCGCGGGTTACCCTATGGTACCGATGCCGTGGACCTGGTGGAATGCCATGCCACTAGTACCCGGCAGGGAGACTTGGAGGAGATTCGGGCCCTGAAGACGTTCTTCAATTCCTCCAAGCGCACTGTGCTCACGTCATTCAAGTCCCAGATCGGACACACACTGGGCACTTCGGGCATTAACAACCTCATTCGAGGAGTCATGGCCATGAAGGCGGGGATTTTCCCTGCCACTCTCAATTATGAGCATCCAGACCCGGAAATGAGCTTGGAAGGATCAGGGCTCCTCATCGCCCCGGAACCGCTTGATTGGAAGTGCAGGATCGGCCAGTCAAGAAGGCTTCAGGTCAACGCCTTCGGGTTTGGAGGCACAAACTACGTTGTACAGGTGGAGCAGGCCCTGGACGAAGTGGATACGATTTTGGTCTCCCCGGACAGAGAGGGTCGTATGACTGGGGAGACGGGTAACGGCCTTCCGATACTTGAAGGCGTCTCTTTCTTCCGGAATGAGATGGACGGCTGCAACTGCCGGATGGCGGTTGTGGCACAATCCGAAAAAGAGGCGCTCAAGGTCATCGAGAAGTCTGCAGCCCTTGCCGAAGCCGGAATCGTCTCACCCAAGGAGGTGCGGTCCCTGGCGCAGCAGGGAGTCTTCATAAGCCCCGAGGATTTGCCGGTGCCACCGCTCGCTTTTGTATTTCCCGGACAGGGGACGCATTATGGAGGAATGGGGCGGGCCCTCTACGAATCTTTTCCCGTCATCAAGGAGTGGATGGATCGGGCGGCAGCAGCAGCCGACTTTGACCTTCTGCACTTGTTGTTCCACGATCGAGAGGAGAACCTTCAGAAGACCCGCTGGCAGCAACCTGCCCTGTTCGCCCTTGAACACGCCATTGCTCGCCACCTCATCGCCCTGGGCGTCCACCCTATGGCTATGGCCGGTCACAGTCTGGGCGAACTGACAGCTTTGTGCATAGCCGGCGTATATTCCATGGAAGATGGGTTCCGAATCGTGAACAAGCGGGCCCGCTGCATGGACAAGGCCGCCGCTACGAATATTGATCCCGGTGTCATGGCGGCCGTGGACGCCCCTTTGGATCTGCTGATGGAGATGATCGATGGACGGGCGGATGTCCACATTGGCAATATCAATTCACCGAACCAAGTCATCCTGAGTGGCAACACCGAGGCGGTCAAATGTCTTGGCGAAAGATTGAAAGAGATGGGATACCGATGCACTCCCTTGCGGGTGAGCATGGCCTTCCACTCTCCTATCATGCGTGTCATCCATGACGAACTCGAGGCGTATGTTGCCTCCATTCCATTTCATTCTCCAAAGATACCCGTCATCTCCAACACGACAATGGCGCCGTATCCATCAGATTCCGGTCAGAGCAGGCGAATCCTCATGGCCCACCTGGAGTCTACCGTCCATTGGAGAAATAACGTTCAGACCCTTTGGAGCGACTATGGAATCCGGCTCTTCGTAGAGGTGGGCCCTGGCGATATATTAAGCAATCTCATCGCCGACACGCTCCCTGAATCGGCATGCATCCAGACCTGCACACCCCCTGCAGAGTGCATCACTTACAAGACAGCGCTTGCTCAGCTCTTTGTTCAAGGGCATCTTAAGGTTCGCAGAGAACCGATGCTTGTTTCCCTCTCTGCATTCAGGAAGTTTCCCGCGTCTGTCCGCAACACCCCATATGGCCAGACCTCCCCTGCCTTCGCCGAGACGTCTGAGCGTCAGGACCATATAGAGGCACTTATTCAAATCATCATGGACGCTACAGGCTTCAACAGGGATGAGATTCAACCCGATATGGATCTCAGAAGGGATCTGTCCATTCGCTCCAGCCGTCTCCCGATAATCATGGATGCCGCAGAACGTCACTTCGGAATCACTATCGAACTGGAGGATTTTATAAATGTCCGCACCGTGAGAGACATCGCTCAGAGGATCTCCACGATAGTCGCCCGGCAGGGAGGTACCAGTGTGCAGCCGGCCGCCAAGGCGGCCGAACCCCGCTTAGTGCAAGATGAAACCCTGAAGCCCTTTCAGGATGAAGCGAGCTTGAAGCGGCTCGTATTCAAGAGTGTTCCTATGGAGCTATCGGTTTCCGCTCCAATAAGATTAAACCAAGGAGAGTCGGTGCTCCTTCTCTCACCTGACAGAGATGACGACATTGCCCAAAATGTCGGAGATATATTCCGGCAGGATTACGGGGTTGACACGATTCCAATGCTATTTATGCAGGCGAAAAGTACTGGACAAGAAGGTTATGATATTTTGACGGATGACGGTTCTTGTAAGGTATCACAGAGAATATCGAGTTTGGCATCCCTGGCTGGGATGGTCATCACTTTGCCTAAAGGTTGGTCGGGAAAGTTAAGAGGCATAACGGATGCGTCACGGCTTTTGAGGGGACTATTTTTACCACTGCAGGCATTTCTCCAGTCACCGGCTAAGAAGTTCGTCGTGCTTATTCATTGCAGAGATGATGCCAAGACTCTCGGTCGGTTGCCGGAAGAAGGATTGCTCGGAATGTTCCTGAGCACATCGCAGGAATACTCATCGGTTCAGCTTCGCACACTGGAAATCGACAGTGCTGCCGATCTGCGCGAAGCCATACGCAGCGCTCTGGATAGGGGATACACCGCGGTGGAGATGATTCATTGTGATGGAGAGGTTTTCACTTTAGAGGGATATGTGGCTCCGTCTATCTTCAGAAATGTTTCAAGCCTAAATCTTAATCCTGGAGATATTGTAGTTATATCCGGGGGTGCGTCCGGTATCAGCGCTCACCTGGCTCGCGGCCTTGTGCCCTTTAGGCCACGCATAGTTTTCCTGGGAAGGACTTCTATTGATACAGCGATCAATTCTGCAAAGATGGCATCGGGGCCGCTGCTTTCTGAGTCGAATACTTCCGGCCACAAAGCGTCAGAGATTGCTCAGACACTGGCGGATTTACATTCATCGGGAATCGAGGCAGCATACTATACCTGCGATGTGACCGACCCCGAGGCGGTCCTCGCGATAATTGGTAAGGTAGTAAAGCGTTATGGCAGGATCGACGGAATCATTCACGGCGCCGGGATCTTAAGGGATGGCTTCCTTGGCCAAATGACACCGGATGGTTTCTCCATGGTCACGGACGTTAAGTTCCTCGGGGCTTGGAATCTGTTCTCGGCAGCAGAGAAGGCGGGCTTGAAGTTTTTCGTGGGCCTGTCCTCGGTGGCCGCAATACAGAGCAATCCCGGCCAGGCGAACTACACTGCAGCAAACCGGATGATGTCTGCGTTAATCAGATACCTGGGCCCCAAAAATGAGGCCGTGCGGTTCAAGGCTTTGATGCTTCCCCCCATCGAGGGCGCTGGCATGGCCGATGATCCGGAAGTCCGCGAAATGTTGAAGCGAAAGGGTGTGGGGTATATCCACGTAAATGAGCTTGCAGGACTTTTCTTGAGAGAGCTTTTTGTAGCGTCGGCCGACGACGATTGGGTGATGTTTATGAGGAAACTGCCGGTCGTGAAGACGGCTCGGCTCAGCAATATCATCCGTCCTTCGCTCAATGGAGAACTGGACGGCGGCACCGTGGCCTTCAACCCCGAGGATTTACCCATGATAGAGGGAATCACAAGCATAGACATGCGTCAGGGGCAACTGGAAGCAGTGAGGTCGTTCTCTCTGGAGAAGGACATTTGGACAGCGGATCACAAGCCTTTCACGTTCGTCAAGCATCCTCTTGTTTCAGCGGCGATGGTTCTGGAAACATTCATGGAAGCCGCCCGGATACTGTACCCCCACCTCTGCGTACGGGGAGTGCGCCAGGTGCGGCTCATGGACATGATCCAATGTCCACCCGGGGTTCCACGGCCTTGCAGGATATCCTGTCGTCGAGTAGATGCTTTACCTGGAGAGGCGACGTGCGAAGTTTCTCTTTCATCACAGGAGATGTCCCCCACAGGAAGATTGACAGACCGCTTTACACCGCACTACATGGGCCAGGTAATCCTCGATGGCAGCCAAGGCAATTTAGGGGAGGGGTTCTCTGATTTCCCTATCCGGCTAGACGAATTGCGGACGAAGCCTATGGATCATAAGAAGGTGCTTAAATGGTACAAAGACCGCAGCGGCTTCAACGGCAGGTACCGTGTGATAGACTTTCTTGACGGCGCAGGTACAGGGGTGGTGCTGGGCCACACCACCTACCGGGAGACAAGCGATTTCGCACATCTGCAAAACGCGCAGTACCAATACTCACCTTATCTTTTCGAAGCGCTCATGCAGTTGGTTGGCTTCTACATAGCTGCAACAGCCCCAACGCAGCGACAGACAATGATTCCAGTAGAGGTTGGCGAGATGAGATTTTTGCGAAGATGCCGACAGGGAGAACAGATAACCCTAGAGGCTCGAATGCGGGTGGAGGATGAGAAAAGTTTCGTCTGGGACGCCAGAGGAATTGACGATCAAGGCCGCACCATCATGCAGGTTCATGGTATGCGCATGCAAAAAGTTTCGGAGCAAAGCGTAGTTCGGAAAACACGAGAGCGGATATGATAAAGGGTTGCCGGAAAATAACCGTCAAAGCCGTAAGTTTCTCTCAGCAAAGAGGAACCGTCTTATATGCGTGCTCGCCATGTGACACTGATCCTATCGCAGCTAACAGAGCAAGCCGGACGACAGATAAGATTCATTTGATATCTATTCTTCGGGAGCATCTTGTACGGATGGAAAGTTCTCCCCGGGCAGACCGCCGTTTCTTCAGTAGAGCAGATTTACCAATCCAGGTAGTCCACGACCCGCTTGGCAGGCCGCAACTGCTGGGAGAATGTGAGGGGCCAGCCATTTCTCTTAGCGAGGGTGGAGGAAGAATATGGGCCGCTCTCTGCGGACATGAGTATGATATCGGCATCGATGTGGCAGGGGCCAATGAATTCCAAAGAGGATACCCCTTTCACCGGGTCTTCCATCCACAAGAGCTTCAACATGCCTTGAGATTGGCGGGCGGAGATTTGAAAAGAGCATCTGCCCTGCTCTGGTCTATCAAGGAAGCCGCTGTCAAGGCACTGGGCTGTGCATTCCATCTTGTGGATCCGCGGCAGATCACCGTCTATCCACCGACAGAAGGGGCGATAGGGGAAAACGACGGGTATACCTTTCCGGTGGGCTTATCGGGTAAGGCCCGGGTGAGGTTTTCCACCGCTGCCGGCCGGTCCCTATGGGTACGTTCGCTTCCGCAGAGGAAAATGTGGCTTTCCATCGCCCTCTTGAATCGGCAATATCGATGAGGCGATGTGCGGAGATTTTTTTACCAGTGTTCCATGTTGGCAAAAGGTCGATCCATGACGAAAGAAGCTGAATACGCAATCGAAGTCGAGAAACTGACGAAGCGCTACGGGGATTTACTGGCGGTCAACGACATATCGTTCAACGTCAGGAAAGGCGAAGTTTTCGCCCTGCTGGGCCCGAACGGCGCCGGGAAGACCACTACCGTCGAGATCATCGATACAATCCGCACGCCCACGTCGGGAAAAGCGAGCATTCTCGGGATGGACGTCACGAAAAAAAAGCACGACATCGTCCCGCGCATCGGAGTCCTCCCGCAGGGCTTCAGCTCGTTCGACAGGATAACAGTCAGGGAGACCATCCAGTACTACTCGCGGCTTTTCTGCTGCAGGAACACCAACGTCGACGGGCTGATAGAGCTCGTGAACCTCAAGGACAAGACCCAAGATCAGTATAAGAACCTCTCCGGGGGCTTGAAGCAGCGCCTCGGAATCGCAATTGCGCTCGTGAACGACCCCGAGGTCATATTCCTCGACGAGCCGACGACAGGGCTCGACCCCCGCGCAAGACGCGAGGTGTGGAAAGTACTGTTGGGCCTGAAGGAGAAGGGGAACACGGTATTTCTCACTACGCACTACATGGAGGAAGCGGAGTTTCTTGCAGACACGGTCGCAATTATCTCGAAGGGAAAGATCATCGCGATGGGCTCTCCCGAGGAGCTCATAGAAAGCAACGCGAATTACCTGGTTCTCACGCTAAAGCCCGTCGATGAAAAAGCCATTGAAATCGTCCGTAAGATGGGCTTCGAACCGGTCCGTGGCAACCATAGAGACATCAAAGTCAGGGTGGAGAACATGGACGACGTCCAGAAGATACTGAACACCATCAAGGACGCGGCGGCGGCGTTGCTCAGCCTGGACGTTCGCAAGCCAAACCTCGAAGATGTCTTCCTTAAGCTTACCGGTGAGGCGCTCCATAAAGAACCCGCCGGGGGGGTGGCGGAATGAACCCGCGCGTCGTCGTCGCTAATCTCGTCGTGAGCATCAAGAGTTTCTACCGCGCGAAGCCGGCCATGTTCTTTACGATTGCATTCCCCATCATCCTGATACTCGTGTTCGGCGCCCTTTTCATGAATCAGGACAACATGAGCTTCGACCTTTGCGTGCAGGACCTCGATCACACCGACTCCTCTGCGCAGCTCGTCAAGACCCTCGAGCTCGAAGGGAAGTTCAAGGTCATTAAGATCGAACCCGCCATCAACGCTGTACAGTACACCAGGGACAACAAGCCGAGCCTGGTCCTCATGATTCCCAAAGGCTATGAAGCGTCCTTCATGCAGAGGATGACGCTCCACGACCCCGACGCATCCGTTACCCTCACGTACCTGTACGACCCCAGCTCCAGTCTGGTGGCCATAAAGATCCAAATACTGAACTCGGTGTTCTCCGGGATAAACCAGAAAATGTCAGGGAAACCTCCGTTCATTCGATCGGCCGAGACATCAATACTCGCCAAGAAGTACCGGTTCATCGAGTTCTTCGTCCCCGGCATCATCGCCATGTCGGTGATGATCTTGAGCCTGTTCGGCACGGTGAACTTGAACACGGAGCTGCGGCAGAAGGGCATCATCCGGAAGCTATCCACCACGCCCATCACCCGCACCGACTGGATCCTATCCAACATCCTGTACCAGTTCATACTTGCGGTCCTGTCCACGACGGCGATGCTGCTGGTGAGCTACGCCGTGTTCAGCGTCAGCCTGCACATAAATGCCTGGCTCCCCGTGTTCATTGTGCTTGACGTTTTTGCGTTCGTCGGAATCGGGATGATCCTCACCCGCTTCGCCAAGGAGGCGGAGAGCGCCGCGGCGGCGGCAAACGCCATCAGTTTCCCGATGATGTTCCTCTCGGGGAGCTTTTTCCCTCTCGAGATGATGCCGGGCTTCATGCAGCCGGTCGCCCGGATCCTGCCTCTGTACTACGTGAATGAGGGGCTCCGGGCATCCATGGTATTTGGCGACCAAATGGCCGCGCTGAGATACGCCGCGGTCATAGGGATTTTCGCCGCCGTGGTCTTCGTTCTTGGCATCATGATAACCACATGGAGCGAATAAGCAACATGATTCTCAACGCACGGGACAAGATAACCAGAGGCCTTTTATCATTGGCCAAGTCCCCCTTGCTCTTTTATCCGTACTACCGATACCATCTTCCATTACCCTCAGTGATCCTGATTGAGAATACAAACTGCTGCAATGCGCAGTGTGTCATGTGCCCTCGCGAGACGCTAACCAGAAAACGCGGCTTCATGGAGTTTGGATTATTCGAGAAGATCATGAAAGAACTGTCACGCGCGAGCCGAAAACCCGTCGTGCATTTGCACGGGTTTGGTGAACCGCTTCTGGATCCATTATTGTCTGAAAGAATCACGCTCGCAAAGACCTGCGGGATTAAGCATACCTATATCGTAACCAATGCTTCGCTGCTGTTCCCCGAGACAGCGAGAAAGATCATTAATGCGGGATTGGACACGATGAAGATCAGTTTTTACGGCACCGATGAAGAATCGTATCACGCCACCATGAGACGGCTGGATTTTAAGGTGGCGCTTAACAACGTCAGGGAGTTTGTGAGGATAAGGAGGGAACTGAAGAAGAGGACTCCGAAGTTGATCCTTCAATACTTGCCTCAGGAAGCCAATGGGGCCAAGACAGAGGAGTTTCAATCTATGTGGCGCTCTGTCCTGGACAAGAGGGCCGGCGACTGCCTGAATCTCATCTCTTTGGAGAACTTTGGAGGGGGGAGGGCATACAACCCTATAGGTGAAAAGATAGTGTCTGTCTGTTTTTACCCATGGGCAGCCCTGTCGGTGCTCTTTGACGGCAGGGCCGTTACCTGTTGCATGGATTACAATGGAGTTCAGGGCGTAGGAGATCTGAACTTCCAGAGTCTCATGGAAGTCTGGAATGGGACTGTATTGTCCGCGATCAGAAGGAAATTTGGAAGGTTGGACTATAGCGGGTTTCCGACCTGTCTTCGCTGCGATTGGGTACACAGGCGGTAGGCGAATGCGAAGATTGCGGGAAGACAGCATCGTATCATCTGCCCCGGGAGAATGACCGCCATACGCCCAGGCGTTTCGGCTCCGTCGGTGCTCCCAGGCCACCTCGGGAGGCGCGCCATGAGAAAAAGGATTTTCTTTATATGTGGTTCGATGAATCAGACGACCCAGATGCATCAGGTCTCCGAGCACCTTCGCGAGTACGAGCACTCCTTCTCGCCCTACTACGTCCACGGCTTTGACGAGTTTCTTCGAAGACTCGGGTTGATCGAGTTCACGATCTCAGGAAACAAACTGGCGGGACGCTGCCGGAGGTATCTTCAGGATCATGGCCTCCCCATCGACTACCAGGGAAGGAATCGGTCCTACGACCTGGTGGTTACCTGCTCGGACGTGTATCTTCAGAAGAACATTCGAGACAACAGGATCGTGCTGGTTCAGGAAGGGATTACGGACCCGGAATCCATGATGTTCCATCTCGTCAAGCGCCTTCGATTCCTTCCTCTCTGGTTTGCGGGTAATTCAACGACCGGTCTCAGCGATGCATACCGGGCTTTCTGCGTCGCAAGCGAGGGATATCGCGACTTATTCATCCGAAAAGGCGTGAACCCCGACAAGATCGTCGTCACGGGAATACCCAATTTCGATGACTACGGGCGATATTGCAGCAACGACTTTCCCCATAGGCACTACGTGCTGGTTTGCACGTCGGCGATGAGGGAGACACTCCAGGGCGAGGACCGCAAGGCCTTCATCCGAAGAGCTGTCGAGCTCGCCGGCGGAAGGCAACTTATCTTCAAGCTTCACCCGAGCGAAAAGGTCGAGCGCGCCACCCGGGAAATCCGCCGGTATGCGCCTGGAGCCATGGTGTTCGCAACCGGCAGCGCGGAAGAAATGATCGCGAACTGCGATGTCCTGATCACTCGATTTTCATCGACTGCCTTCGTCGGCATTGCGCTCGGTAAGGAAACCTACTCGGACTTCGACATGGACGAATTGCGGAGGCTGATGCCGGTTCAGAACGGCTCGGCGGCCTTCAATATCGCGAATGTCTGCCGCCGGTTTCTCGAAGAGGACTGACTGACCGCGGAGGACGGCAGGGAGCGCTACTATATGAGCGGCTCTCTTCATGGACTCGGCGATTACGCGGTGAAGATGATACCTACGCCACCGGATGCAGGCTGGGGCGTGTCAAAAACTGTCGGCAATGGTAGCAAGTATGAATAATGAAAATAAAACTTATCGCAGTCCAGATATCGGTAAATGACCTTCTGGAGATAGGAGAGGAAAAATCCATATAGCCGTTCAAACCTTTCCTCGTATACCTGGATAAAGGTTTCAAAATGATCCTCGATGCGCCGGTAGTAATCGGAAGACTGCGGATTCCGGGGACGGCAAACGGCGGCGGGAGCGGACATGATTTCTCTCCTTTCAGGTTTTTTAATTCTCCCATTGCCTTGAGCCGCGGAGAACTGCAGAGAATGTGCCCCAAATTGCTCGTCTGTGGTGGCTCACCTGAAAAGTTGGCGCTCAGAAGTACGACTGTAGCTCGCCTCTCCTCCGCACGTCGAGAGTCGCGCAGTGGAAGCAACCGCCGAAGGGGGCGTAGTTGGCAAACGAACAGGGGATTGGCTCGAAGCCCCAGTCCTTGAGCTTCTTGATGATAGACTCCTGGGATCGCTCCACAATGACTCGCTTCTCGTCGAGCATCAACACATTGATGCTAAGCCAGCGGCCGCACATCGAGGGGATGCGCCGCGGGACGGGGTTCGGTTCAGGGGCGATGAGGATGTCCCATGAGGCGAACATCGGCGGGAGCCGGCTCGGATCAATGTAGTCTGGGTTGACAAGCAGCTTCCCCGGTGCGAGCGGCATAATGCTCGAGTCGATGTGCATGGGCTGGCGACAGCGGGTCTCAATCAGAGTGATGCGGAAGCTGTCGCCGAGGTGAGTCCGGAGCCAGTGAATGCCGGACTCGTTCGTCACGTTGCTGCGGATGCCGAACAGGTCCCGGCCGCAGCGGATAAAGTCGGCGGCGTCAAAGACGGGCTCATACTCGTTCACGACGAAGGGGATCGGGGCGCCCGCCTCGGGGAGGCGATAGTCGTGGTTGTAGAGCGCATCGACCAGCGTAGGGCGCGGCGCGGTGGTCCACTTCGCCCCTCTCTCCGTGTACTCCTTGAGCAGTGAGCGGTAGGCGTCCACCTCGAAGTAGCGAGACCGCCAGGCCATCGGTGTCTCGATGATTTCATCGCCGACAACGAGAAGCCCGTCTCTCGGGCAGGCCGAGCAGAAGCCCTTCGACTGCCAGTGCGGCGTCTTGTAGGTGACGGAGAAGTCCTTCACCGCCGGCCGGCGCACGGTGATGCCCTCCGCCTCGAGAATGTGAATGAACTCGTCCAGCTCGCGCTGGGCTGGGCGCAGGACAAACTTGGGATAGGGAAGCCCGGCGACCAGCTTATAGATCCTCATCAGCCTCTGGGGGATGTTGAATGTGACCGTGAGGTGTCTGGTCGGAATCATGGCGCCCTCGAGGCGCCCGACCACGACCTCCTCGAGCGGGTCCCATTCGTTGTAGGAACAAACCGGTGAGTACGTCACCACTCGTTCTCCGATCGGCCAATCCCTAAGCTTTGCGGTCCGGATCGCCCTAAAGCGGTACTCCCGAGATGGACCATATTCTCTTTCCTCACGCACGGATACACGGGCCAGTTTAAGGCGCATCCCAAAGTGCGTCCCTGCGACCAGACGATATTAGCCGCAATTAGGCGGCAGGCTGGCCTCGGCCGTCCCGAATTGCTGCTTGGCACTATTGATAAGAACTTCCTTTTGGGTGGGAAAAGAATAAGAGATGTGGCGCTTGTTTGTCAATGAAATAATGACCGCGATGATATCGATTTCCATGTGAAGTGTTGTATGGCTGTACTGAGTCAGAAAACCAAGACTTCAGGAAGGAAGCATCCACCGGACGATCCAAAATGGAATATCACCATAAGATTATTATCACAACTATTTCTAAATAAGATCATGCTCAGCGATATCTGGATTCAGAGACTAGAGCCTTTAATGGTTTCATTAATGATCAGGATTTAATCAGGATAATGTGGAAGTGCGGCCACTTTCTTCTTGACACATAACGAACTCAACGGGAACATGCGATAGCCACTCCCCGAATTGTAGCTTTTCAAAGGAAAGTGGACGGATGAAAGGATCAGTCATACCCGTGGCAAGCCATATCATCCGATGACTCAAGGGAAGATCGCTCGGTATCATGTTCCATGAAAAATTTCATTCTTTTGGAGCATTATTACAGTCCATAGGGGCTTAAGGATCAGTGTATTTGTGGATTATTACAAACCACCATCGGTATCACGAGGCCCTGAACAACGTCACGCCTGCGGATGTGTATTATGGGCACGACCTTGAAGTTCTTGGGCGGCGTAAGCAGATTAAGCAAATAACCATACTTTTACGAAGAAAGCAGAAACGTTCTTTGAGACTTGCCTGAAAGGCAGGAATGGTTTATATGAGAACTGAAACCCTCTCTTAGCTTTAGACCTGTTCTGTCCAAATCCATTTGAAGATGTACAAAAGTTTAACTCTTTTTACAGTATATTTAACAAAAGCGCTTTTCTCTTTTTAATAATCAAAGCATTTTATCCTTCTGAAACCAGTCAATCGCATCATTTACTGCCACCCGAACTGATGTCGGGGGCATTTTAAGCTCTTCAGCAGCTTTCCGTCCGGTGTAGTAATCGTCGCTGACCAGAATTTTCGCATTGCTGATCGATAGCTCGGAATGAATTCCCAGTCTTCGCAGAAACGAACCGCATACACCCAGGAATATCAACACCCAATCAGGTATGAGAACGGGTATCGTTTTCTTGCCGAACCTTACAATCTCAAGAAATTCGTGATAAGAAAGGTTCTCGCCTGCAAGGAGGTAACGTTCGCCTGTCTTTCCCATCGTTATGGCATTGCAAATTGCCGTTGACGCAGCCCTCACATCCGTAAAATTTTTCCCGCCCCGGGGAATAAAAACCATTTTGTTGGGATACATCATTTTGAAGATCCTGCCTGAACTTGGTTTGGCATCAAAAGGTCCGATCATGAATGTAGGGTTCATGATCACAGCATTCAGATTGTTTTTCTTCACCTCTTCCTGTATCCGTTTTTCCGCCTCGAGTTTGCTCATAGCATATCCCGATTTTTGGAATAAACTGCCAATTGGGTTTCCTTCGTGACCTGGGTTTTCCCTTGACCCAAAACCGATGGTATTTCCGGTGCTGATGAAAATAAAACGATCGGTTTTATGCCTCTGGGCAGCTTCGACCAATAGTCTGGTTGCTTCAACATTGACCCGATACAGAGGCGATGCCTGGCTATAACGCTGCGAAGTATCGGCGGCAGCGTGAATAATCACGCTACATCCCGACACCGCTTTATCAACATCGGATGCGTTGGTAATGTTTCCGTGAAAAATTTCAAAATCCAAACCCTCGAGCGATTTCATATCGGCATGTTGCCTTACCATTCCCCTTACTTCAATATCTCTCGACAGGAGTTCGCGAACCACATTGGCAGCCAGAAAACCATTAGCGCCGGTAACCAGAACTTTCATCTCTGAATTCATTTTATACAAAGAAAGTGATTTTTAGATTGGGCGCTTATTCTCCTGAAAAACATCTTCTTTAACATTTTTCGTTTTGCCTATAACTAACAGCTTTTCCTGTAGATATGGGTTTTGATCCTGCTATCCATTGCGGATTAAACAATGAATATTGATTGCCCAGTGGGTTTGGGGGGCCGTTCTAATTCATGGTTTTCAATCCCTTCTTCGCTTCAGTTTCATCCGAAGGCATATTATCCGATTAAAAAAGCACCCATATTATGGTAGTCCGTTTAAAAATGTTTATGATAAAAGCCAAAGCACGTCCCCGAACAGATTAGGATCATGGGAACGGGAGGAAAAGAACGTAATCATTTTTCGCCACACGCGCCACTCTATTCCTACCCCTTCATCTTCCCGGCAATGAGCACTGCATTGGTTCCCCCAAAAGCGAAAGCATTTGTCATCACGGTATTCACCGTCACCCCCTTACGGCCAATATTCGGAACATAGTCGAGGTCGCACTCCGGGTCAGGTTGGTCAAGGTTAATCGTTGGGGGAACTGCTTGATTTTTTATCGCAAGCAGTGAAACAATAAATTCAATGGCGCCAGCTGCTCCCATGTTATGGCCATGCATCGATTTTGTAGAACTGATAGGAATTTTACAGGCGTGATCGCCGAATACCTTCTTGATTGCCTGTGTCTCCAATAGATCATTCCACTGAGTTGCCGTCCCATGAGCATTGATGTAGTCTATATCTTCGGGCAATAAGCCTGCCCCTTTGAGTGCTTCCGTCATCGCTCGTGCCTGCCCTTCGAGAGAGGGTCTAGTAATATGCCCGGCATCGGATGTGGAACTATAGCCAATAAGCTCTGCGTAAATCGGTGCTCGCCGTCTCATGGCTCTTTCCATCTCTTCGAGCACCACCATGGCAGCCCCTTCACCCAGTACTACACCGGTACGGTTTTTGGAGAATGGCTTACAGGATTTTGACGGGGCTTCCGGATCTTCGTCAGCGAGCAACCTGAGAGATTCCCAGGTTCGGAAACCTCCATAGGTCAAAAAGGCCTCGGTCCCTCCCGCGAGCATCACGTCAACGTATCCATCTCTGATTTGCCGGAAAGCCTCCCCGATAGCGTTTGCCGAGGAAGCGCAGGCAGTGGATAGTGTCAAACAGGGCCCAGAGAGACCGTACTCTATCGATATATGGGAAGCAGAAGCGCTATTCATCACCATGAGCACCGTGAGTGGTCTTAGCCTGTCGGCGTTATGCTTAAACAGTTGATCATATAAATCTTCTATGGTATTTCCGCCACCCATACCGCAACCGATGTATACTCCCGCTCGCTCTTTCTCTTCCGCATTGAGAGACAGTTCTGAATCCTTCCAGGCTTGAGAAGCGGCAGCTAAAGCGAATTGGTTTACACGATCCATACTGGACACTTGTTTCTTAATGAAGTAGTCGAGAGGATTAAAATCGACTTCGGCGGCAATCTTTACTGAAAGCAGGCTTGAATAGGCTGAAGAGATTCTCCTGACTCCAGACTTGCCAGACATGATATTGAATGAAAAATCATCGATATTATTCCCACAAGGGGAAATAATGCCTAGCCCTGTGACGGCAACTCTCCGTTTCATATATAATTCATATTGAGCTCAATTATGACTTAAAAACCCTAATTTTCGTTCCGAAAATTGTTCCGAGATTAACCGGTCCAAAGCATCCACCATGTCTTGTATCGTTTTTACTTTAAACTCTCGGTCAGGAATTTGAATGTTGAATTCATTTTCGATATCAAACAGGAAGTCGACGATATCGAGAGAATCGAGGCCTAGATTTTCGAGCTTCGTCGTGGCTGCAAGTTTTTCAATCTTGTAATCAAAACGGTCTATGAATAGTTGCTGCAGTCTTTCCAATGTGGTGGACAAAGTTTTTCCCTCCAGTATCAAACTTATTGTAAAGTACTATAAACAGAAATGATCAAAATCTCAAGTCAAAAGATGAAATGCAGCACAATCAGTCTGCACAGCGCACGGGTAGGAACCGCCTGCGCGGGAGACGATAGCGCTCTTCTTACAGCATTCCATAACAGGGCTTCAAAAAAAGGATGGTAGTCTAACTATGGAACTGGTACAATAAATAGAGATGGACAGCCGCATATGTTGTGGATTGCAGTGAAACCCATAACCAGAAAGGAGTTCCCATGAAAAAGGCAATGTGGTGGTTCGTCGTTTTTGCATTGCTGGCCGTATCATTTTCTTTTGTTGGCTGCGCAAAGCAAGAGGAAAAGAAGCCAGCTCCAGCTCCGGCCCCCGAGAAGGCCGCCGCTCCGACTGCGGCGCAGACAAGAACATCGCCGCTGTTCATCATAGAACGGGACAAGAACACCAACGTCGTGCATTACGACGCCCGGCTCACCGCCGACGGCAAACTGGATTCCAAGGAGCCGGTGATCGCCTACTGGGCCCTGATTGCCGGGGACGGTCGCCGGGAGAAACTCAGCTGGATCGAGAAGAAAATGGCCTACGGTTTTACCATCAAGCCGAACCCATCGGTAAACGGCTATAAAATGGCCCTGGTGGCCGCCCCCGAGAAGCAGATCATCGTGAAGAAGGAGAAGGACGCCGTCCATGCCGAGGTGGTCATCAACGGCCGGCCGGCCGGCTTGGAGAAGTTGCACGTCCACGCCTCCGACGGGCTGACGGGGCCCAAAGTCCACTATATTGAGGTGTATGGCAAAGACCTAAAGACGGGAGAGGAGCTCCACGAAAAGATGGTGCCGAAGTAGCTGCCCTGATAACAGGCTCTTGCACTTCACTACCGCGTTTTGCGGTTATCCTCTACTCCTTATACGTTCCTCGGAGGTCTCCCCATAGTAGCGTTTACTGTCTGCCCGGTTGAACTCGAGTACTGCGAAAACCCCGAGGAGCAGCCCTGCAATCACATCGACGGCATAATGAAACATGCAGTAGGACCATGGCCTGAAACAGGCCGCCTTGCTGATAATATTCATTTCGCAATGCGATCGGTCCCTCAACCGGCAAGAGGATGTAGATGAAGTAACACAGGTAGAACAAGGAGGAAACCTGGCAGACGAAGCTCTCGAAGAGCTTTACATCCTTGCGGAATAGCAAACTGCCGGTCGCGGGAATGATCAGATGATAACTGAAGTAAAGAAGTGGAAAAACTCGTCGAGCAGTGCATTCCCAGGTTTCCCGCGGAGGAAAAAAGCAGGAAATTAGCCGAAGATCCAGACATCCAGGTTCATGAAAAAGCCATCCAGGAACTGGGGCTCGACAACCCTGTTGATCAACCCGGTCTGATAGTAAAGTAGACCGTATAGGGCCGATGGATACCACAGGCTCAC
>JBEKXK010000062.1:0-21012 GCA_049512055.1 Syntrophales bacterium
ACGTTTCCATTTCTCACCCAGATAATACCCCATTGTCACAAATGTCACGGTCCACAGAAAACCCCCGGTAAAGGCGTATGTGGCGAATACCCTGTAAGGCATTACAGCAATTCCTGCAAATATTGCCGTTAAATGTCGAACCCCGGGAATAAAATAACCGATGAATATGGCAAACTTCCCATACTTGCTGTACCATTCTTCGGTTTTGTGAAGGTGTTTACGATTAATTCTCAATTTGGCTGAATATTTCTCCAAGAAAGGATACCCAAAGCCCCTTCCCAGAAGATATCCAATTGAAACACCGCATATCGTTCCTGCAAATGCCGCCAATACGGCTTGCGGATAACTGAAGGTTCCCTTAAAAGCCAAAAATCCGGCTAGTGCCATTAGTGTCTCATCGGGTATGGGTAAACCCAGAATGCCAAGCCCCAATGCAGCAAATATCCCGAGATAAGAGTATTTAATAAGAAATGGCAAAATACATTGCATTTATCAGACACCCTTTGAATCGAGTAGATCGCTTTCTCCCGATACCACTCTCAGCCGTTTAGTCGCACATATAGTTCTAGTGATATCGTTAGAAATTAAGAATAACTTAAGCTTTTTTTAAGGCAAACGGTCAGCTTGTTGTGAGGGTTCCCCCAAAACTGGTCTATACAAAGAGTTGGTTTTCTAGCCTCATAGGCAACCAGCATGACTAAGAAACGAAACAAGCTTATCTCGTGTCGGCTGTATGCTTTTGTTGTACCTTCCCTATTATTTTCTATCGTCTCTTCTGGCTTCATCCCATGCCTCATCGTATTCTTCGTTATTGTTAATGTCGAAGTTTGGCGGAGCATATTGTTTCAGATACTTCTTATACCGCTTAATGTCATTCTTCAGGAGGACAATCCATGCGATGGTTACGAATACTACTAACAATAGTAACACACACAGTGTGTATAAATTTTTTATTGAAATCATACCGAAAATATTTGGAATGGCATCGATATTGGCATAAGAAATTATCATTCCCGCAATCAAACCGACTATGGATAGGATATATGTTTTTGAGTGTTTCGATAAGTGCCTTCGTAGGCGTAATATGGCAAGTAATATTTTCATTTTTTAATTTACTGAAATAATAGTCATTTTTATGCTTATTCCATGCAATATCAAACAAATATCTGCGTCAAGCGAAATAAATTAAAAAAATCTCTGAAAATCGTAGGAAACAACTTAATAAGCCGGCGTCTGGATAAACGGACATGATCTATAAGGAATCGACATAACTTACAGAAAAATTATCTGATTTGAAAACTGATGACATCTGTTGATTAGAGGTCTGCCATTTTGAGGGTTCCTATTATCTATGAGAGCCGTTTCTGTTTATTTTCAATTGTAATCATGGATGTTTCGGTAAAATGGCTGATGGTAGGAGGAAGTTAGTAACAGATGTCATCTGTTACGCTCATCTATGAGTCGCCACTTGTGATTTCAAACTCACCCTTTTTGTCATTTCGAACCCTTCAGTTTACTCAGGGTAAACTCCGTGAGAAATCCTTGTCAACTATGACGGAAGATTTCTCAGTCGCTGCGCTCCTTCGAAATGACATGGAATTGTTCTTCTCTCAGGCAGGTACAGATGGCGGCTTGGGTAATTTTTCATGGTTTGTCAGATTGCGCTTGCCGCGGAGACGCTGCATGAGAAAGCGATCCATAGTCTCCTGGGAAATGTCATTCCCTATTACTTCTCTGATCTTATCGATGGGGATCTCCACCCGCGCCGCACTCCTGTGGCCGCCGGCAGTCCCATAATTCCCGAAGGCCTTCTGTGCGATTACCCCGCAATCCTGGCGGTACCCATCGCCCCGGAAAATAATGACAAGCCTTTCTTTAACGATGCCGGCAACGATGACGTAGGATATACCGACTATGCGCAGGTAAGAGTCCGCCAGTTGAACACACACATCGACACTTTCCACCCTGCCCAGAAAGCACATGATCCTGTCACGGTAGCGTCGCCTGTTGTGATACGCGTGATCGAAGTACTTGAGAAAGCGCTCGGGAACCTGATTCAATTCGATGCGGCGGATGAGCTGTCGATTAGCGCGGGCAAAATTAAGGTAGTAAGCGCTGATGTCTTCCAGTATGACGTCGCGTTCGAAATTGTTTGTGTCCGCCTTGATCCCGTAAAGGAGGGCTGTGTAGAGTTTCTTGGGAATTCTCACTCTCGCAGCGAGGAGGTATTCCGTCATCATTGTCGACAGGGCGCCGTAATTCTCCCGCACGTCGGCAAGTTCGGCATGCCATACCGTTGTGCAGGGATGATGGTCAAAGACTATCTGTGGCTGAATGCCTTGGAGGGCATCGCCGAAAAAAGTAGGCTGGGCGTCTATAATGGCAATCACGGGGTACGAGCGGATATTTATTTTGTTCAACAGTTGGATGTCCACTTTCATCGCCCGGATGAACTCGATATTCTGCTGGCGCACGACAGGCTCCGTGGCGGCAAAGATGCACTTCGTCAAACCGGCAATCTGCCGCAGGAGCTCCTGAAGGGCCATGCATGATGCAACAGCGTCCGGGTCAGGACTGCCAAACATGAGCACCGCAAGGGCATCATCCTGCTTCACCATAGTCTTGAGCTTCATTACATTGTGTAATGTCTCTTCTTTAATAAGGAAGGATTCAATGCGTTTCATACGCGTCGTTAGACTGTATTCCTCCGCCGGTCAATTATATGATTACGGATATAGAACCCGTATTTTCCCCTTCGGTTCCGATATGATTTCGCCTACGATGGCCGCCTCAGCAATACCATCCGCATGCATCCTGCCGATTAATGCCTTCGCCTGCATTTCCGGCAAGACAATAAGCAGCCCGCCTGCGGTCTGCGGGTCAAACAGGATGTCCACGAGCCAATCAGGACACACCGGATCAACATCGATGAACTTCGAGCGATACTGCCGGTTTCGTTCCAGCCCGCCGGGCACAATTTCTTTCTCGACAAATTCTTTTATCTCCAAGAAGAAGGGAACAGATGACGCATGAATGAGCATGCTCACATCGGAGTCTTCCACCATTTCACAGGCATGGCCCAAAAATCCAAATCCCGTGATGTCTGTGCAGGCATGAATATCCGGCATTTCCAGCATGAGCTCTGCCGCCCTCTTGTTCAGTGTGGTCATGTACCTTGTCGACTTTGCCACAAGCGCCTCATCGGCCAGCCCGGCCTTCAGCGCCGTGCTCACAATGCCTGTACCCAATGGCTTGGTGAGAATCAGTTTGTCCCCCACCCTGCCGCCTCTATTGAGCAGGACTCTATCAGGATGCACAACGCCGATGACAGAAAGCCCGTATTTTGGTTCTTCATCCTCTACGCTGTGCCCTCCGATGAGAAGGACGCCGGCCTCCCGCATTTTATCGAGCCCTCCCTGAAGAATCTGCCGGAGTATAGACATATCCATTGTCTTTGCAGGAAAGCAGACAATGTTGACTGCGGTAAGCGGTCTTCCCCCCATGGCATAGACATCACTCAGGGCATTTGTAACGGCTATCTGGCCGAATGTGTAAGGATCGTCCACGATAGGCGTAAAAAAATCCACCGTCTGGATAATGGCCAGATCGTCACGGAGTTTATAAACTCCGGCGTCCTCCGCATGCTCCATCCCGACGATCAGATTCGGATCGGAAATCAACGGCAAATCTCGCAAAGCTTCACTCAGGTCGCCCGGACCGATCTTGCAGGCTCAACCGGCCCCGTGGACAGTCTCGGTAAGGCGTAACTTTGGTTTCTCTTCCATGGGCGCATATTACAGCAATCGGCAAAATGCGTCAATATTTTGTGTAGCAGCAATAAATTAGGGTTTGAGAAACATCACAAAGACTCCCGCTTTGATTGTTGCTCGTAATTATGGTAACTTACTTGATATGAACCAGGATAAATTTATGGATATCACCATCCAGCAACTGGAAGTCCTCATGGCACTGGTTGAAGCAGGCAGTTTCACCAGAGCCGCTGCGAAACTTTCCCTTTCCCAGCCCTCTCTCACGAAGCAGATCCAAAACCTGGAAGAAGCGGCAGGATCACGATTGGTCAACCGTGGAGTGACAGGAACTTCTCTTACGCCGGAAGGTCAGATTATCTATGATTATACAAAGCGCATCATCCGATTACGGGAGGATGCCAAAGAACGCGTCGTAAGATACAAGGCCCAGGAAGCAGGTCATATCTATGTGTCCGCCAGTACCATACCTGCCACATACATCCTTCCTCACTTAATAAGTCGTCTGAAACAGACACACCGTGATATACAGATACACATGCAGATGCACGACAGTGAGGAAACACTGCAAACCATTCTGAATGACCAGGCAGAAATGGGTTTCATCGGCAAAGAACCTGTAAACCGGAAACTGGTTGTGCAGCGTCTATGGAAGGATCATCTGGTTCTTGTCGTCCCTTGCGACCATCCTCTCGCAAAACAAAAGACTGCAAAATTAGAAGTTCTAACAAAGATGCCTTTCATCATCCGGGAAAAAGGGTCGGCAACACGTGATCTTATCGAGGAATGCCTCCAGAAACAAATGAGTACAAGCCTGTCCTGCTTCAATGTAGCCTGTGAAATGGGAAGTTCCGAGGCCGTCAAAGAGGCTATCCTCGCGGGCTTAGGTGTTTCGATCCTGTCCTCTTTCGCAATCAAACGGGAAATATCACAGGGTTTGCTGACCGCTCTTCATGTCAGTAATTGCAACATGGAAAGATATTTCTATCTCGTCTACAAGAAACAGTTTCCTCTGATGATATACCACAAGCACTTTTTGGATCTCGTAAAGAAATATTTCCCCTTCAGATAACTCATGCTGCGGTGTATTGAAGAATCTGTAAAACCGCACCTTCCCTATAACAAATAAGAATAAATGACGTGTGCCTATAGTTTATAGGAATTTGACTTATTCAAATGAGCTATATAACATATTGTGAATTAATCACAGTGACTGGAGATGCCCTGAAGGCTCTGTTGTGGAATTGATAACTACGACAATAGAAATAAGAGGAGGTTCATGAACCATGATGAAAAGGAGACTTTTGGCAATTTTTATAGGCGCTATTTTTGTTTTCGGATTTGCAATCGTCGGTTCTTCCGCCGCGGGCGCCAAGGAACTCGACATTGAGAAGAACGCCGTAACATTTGCGCGGGAGGTGGAAAGAGGCGGTTACAAGATCGTAACAACGCAGGAATTGAAAAGCTGGATCGACCAGAAAAAAGACATGCTGATTGTTGACACCCAGCCATATGATGCTAGTTTCAAGAAGCAACATTATCCGGGGGCCGTAAATTTCGAACTCCCCCGACCGGAAATGACGAAACTCGACGATAAGACGAAAGCAGGTCTGGAAAAGGTCCTTGGACCCGATAAAAACCGCGTTATCGTTTTCTACTGCGGATTTGTAGAATGCACCCGGAGCCACAATGGAGCGATGTGGGCCACTCGGCTCGGCTACAAAAACGCTTATCGCCAGCCCGGCGGCATCAGGGCGTGGAACGAAGCCGAATATCCGGTCGAAAAGGTGCAATAGGATTATAAGAGCGCCGAGATATTTCACAGCACCTGCACAGGATGTGGCATGGATGCCACATCCTGGCTCTGCCAGGTCTTGATCAGCACCAGCTGCACGGCCGGCGCCGGATCAGTATGCGAGGAACCATTGATTAGACTTTAGGGGGAGTTTCAGGTAACCTTAGGCATGAAACTCTGGAAGGCTACCCTCATATTCTTGATCGCCCTGACGGCAACTTCAGCCCTTTGCGATAACAGACAGGTCCTTTTCCGCGAGGAGTTTCAAAACCTCTCCGACTGGGAACCGCTCGCCTTTCCAAAAATCACCAAACATTCAACCTATACAATCATAACCGAGAAGGGACGCTCCATTCTCAAGGCAGAAAGTCACAGTTCGGCATCGGCCATTATTTATCGAAAAACATGGAACGTTTATGAGTATCCCCGCCTACACTGGAAGTGGAAGGTGGATAATGTGTACAAGAAGGGTGATATCCGGGATAAGTCAGGAGATGACTACCCCATCAGAGTGTACGTCATGTTTCCCTATGATCCGAAACAGGCTGATTTTGCAGAACGGCTGGAGTACGGCATTGCGAAAACCCTCTACGGAAAATATCCGCCTCACAGTACGCTAAATTATGTCTGGACGGGCCAGGACATCGGGGACCGTATCATAACGAGTCCCTATACCGACAGGGCAAAGATCATCATCCTTGAAAATGGAAGAAGCGCTATTGGTACATGGGTCGAGGAGACGGTGAATATCCTTGACGACTACAGGGCAGCCTTCGGCAAAGATCCGCCACAGACAGCAGGTATCGCCATCATGAATGACTCTGACAATACGGGAGAAGCTGCCGTCTCATATGTTTATTATATCGAGGTGTTCAAGTGACCTTATTTCTTGGCGGCATTCTTCTGTTCGTAATCCCTGATGGCTTCGAGCAAGGCCGTGGTTCCTGACAAGACGCATTTACCATCGCGTCCGGGAAACCCCTTAAGGGCAAGGATGACATGGGCATCGGTTATGCGCTTCGCCTCTCCTATGGTCTTGCCTTTGGCAAGCACCGTGGTCATGCTGCTTGTCGCTACGGCGCCGGCGCATCCGGAGGATTGGAATTTGATATCCGCAATCCGGCCTCCGTCGATCTTAATCCAGAGCTGCATCTCATCGCCGCAGGAAGGATCGCCAATGTGCGCAAACCCGTCTGCATTCGTTATTCTGCCGACGTTCCTCGGGTTCGTGCTGTGGTCTGCTACCAGTTCATTATAAAAAAGTACCGGCCCATGAGGGAGCTCCATTCCCACTTCCAACTCTACTTCATCGTAGGTCTTTCTCTTGTAGAGATCCATCCAGTTGTCGGACTTTCTCTTTATTTCTTTTCTTCTCATCGCATCACCCTCGGGACAATTGCATGAGCGCCAATCCCCTCTGTCATTCGACCCCTCCGGTTTACCCATGGCAAACTCCGAGAGTAGTCTTACAAACTCAATTTGCTATCAATGAAGTTTGCTTGCATCCACCCACCCTCGAGCTTTTGGTGGGCGAATATAAAAGAAGTGAGCATCTGTGTCAATGAAAAATTGAACCTATCCGCTTCAAAGAATTGGGAGAGTCGGGCGCAATGCCGGTGCGCGAAGCGACAGGAAAGCGTTCTATTCCTCTGTCATACGGATGAACAAAATTGACTTGGTCCTTAGAGATCTATATGCAGGATTTAGAATAGTGATAATTAATGGATACGTTATGAAAAATCGTGATATATAGCATGTCGAGAAATCACTGAGGCCTAAGGTATCACATGACAGGTGGTGGGGCATGATAAAGAAGCTGGATGAATCACTTAGAGAAAGCCCCAGATCATATGTGATTTTTATCGGATCCTTGCTGATCTCTTTGATGGGCTACATTGATTATCTAACCGGCTCGGAAATTGCGATTACGATACTATATCTCCTTCCGATTTCCTTTGTCACCTGGTATGCAGGATGGCATGTCGGCGCACTAATGTCCATTATAACTACCTCCGTCTGGTTCCTGGCCGATTTATCTGCAACAGAGCAATACTCACATCCGATCGTCCCCTTTTGGAACACTGCGGTCATGTTGGCGACGTTCCTCATCTTCGCATATATTTTATCCGCACTGAGAGACAGGCTGGATGAAGAAAAGTCGCTTTCCAGAACAGACAGTTTAACAGGGGCAATGAACAGGAGATATTTTTTTGAATTGGCCGAAAGCGAGATGAGCAGGGCGGGAAGGTACAAGCATCCGTTTACCGTTGCCTACATAGATCTTGACAACTTCAAATCCGTAAATGACAGTTTTGGACATCTCGTAGGCGACCGCCTTCTTAGGACAGTCAGCAATACGCTTCGTAAAAGCCTCCGCAACACAGATACCTTTGCAAGGATTGGAGGCGACGAGTTCGCCATCATCCTTCCGGAAACAGGCGATCACAAATCCGTCATGACATTGTTCGGCAAGGTCCGGGATAACCTCCTGGAAGCCATGAAGAAGAAAGACTGGACTGTCACCTTCAGTATCGGAGTCGCGATTTACCTAAACCCGCCTGATTCGGTCGATGAGATGATCAACATTCCAGACAGGATCATGTATTCCATAAAGAATGACGGCAAGAACATGGTCAAAGTCGAGGTATTTGCAAACCCCGGTGAAGCGGGCATATCTTGAATTTCAGCTGAACACGAAAGCTCAAGCAGACTCCGGCGCATCCTTGGCAGGTCTGCCCTTTCCATAATGCAGGGCTTCTCCCCGGGTATATCGTCTCCGATATCCGCTTGCCAAGGCGTTCAGTATCGGTAAGAGAAATGACCCTACTTCAGACGGAAATCGACCCTGCTATTCTTAGCTTTCTCCTTCTTCTCCGGTGCAAGGGTCTTGGGTTCCACGACGAAGATGCGGTCCGCAGAGATCTTGCCGTCTTTCAGGAGCAATGACTCGATCCGTATCGCCCGCTGAGATGCCAAAAGTCTCAGGTCGCTGTCACTTACCGTCAACTGCGTCATCATCAGCTTTTCCATCTCCGGGGCCGGCAGATCCTTCGCCACACCGAAGGCTGTTCTCGGCTTCGGGAACTTTTCCGCCTTGTAGGCCAGCATAAGATATCTGTTGTACTCATACTCATTGATCTGGACATCTTCCACGGAAACGGCCTTCTGCCCGTGACGGATCAACTCCTTCAGCTTCTGTGCCTTCAGCTTTGCAATAAGCTGATTACGCTTCAGCCCTTCCTTATCCTTTTCGATGTCCACATGGCCCTCGATATCAAGTCTTAAGCCCGGCCGCTCATCGAGGGCCTTAATCAGGGATTTCACCTTCTCCAAACTCGCTCCGCCTATGGAGGAACTGCCGTCGTCAAACTCGACATAGCTGAGCTCCTCTCCATGACCGAACAAAGAACCCAAGATGGCAAATGGCGCCGTTACGGCCTTTTCAATAAGGTTGCCGATCACCTTGACCACAATTTGCCAGACGCTGAATTGCGGATCATTGAGGCTTCCGGTTACAGGAATATCCAGATCGATATCCCCTTTTCTGTCCTGCAGAAGGGCAATGGCCAACTTCACCGGGAGTTTCGTCGCCTGTGGACTTTCCACGGGATCACCGAAATTGAACTGCCTGAGGAATATCTTGTTTTTGGAATCTAGCTTTTTCTCTGCTATCAAATACTGCAAATCAAAGGAGAGCTTGCCCTTCCTGATGCCGTATCCGGCATATTTGCCCGCATAAGGTGACAGCGGGCTCAGGTCTATGTCCCTGAAGCTTGCCTTGATATCTACAAAGAGGTTATCCGGAAATGGATGGATCCTGCCCGTAATTTCGAGGGGAGCGGCATTATCCAGCTTCCCGCGCAGATCCACATCGGCAGTTTTACTGGCCATGGAAGAGATTCCGGAAACGCGACCGCCGATCTCCACGAGCTTTGTCGCATAGTTCGGTTTTATATAGCGATCCTGAAAATCGATGGTGCCGCCCTGAAGACTCAAGGCGCCGATCTGAATATCCTTCAGGGGCTTGTCCGCCGGCGCAGTGGTTTCCTTACCCGGCACGGTCGTCTTGGGTTTCTCCGCCACCTGCTCTTCTGTAAGATGCTGGAGGTTGATCGTCCCATCGGGAAGAATGGTCAGGCGCGCATAAAAGTCCGCCAGGGAGATATCACTGACACGAAGATAAAGAGGATTGTAGCCGGCCTGCACGTTCTTAAAAAAGAGCGAATTCCACTTCAGGAGATCCTCGGCATTGACCTTGTCGATTGTGGCAAAGTTGGCAATGAGGATATTGCCGGCAAAGCTCGCCTTCAGATTATCTTTATCGACAGCCTGTATGCTGAGATTCCCCGACGTCGATACCTTGCCGTCTGTTATGCTGACCTTCAGTTTATCATCTACATAAGGCTGCAGCCCGAGAAGGTTCACGGATTTAACATTGATGGCGAGACTGGCTGAGAGAGGGTCGATGCCCACGGGACCGGCAACGGTAATCACGCCCGTTTTGTTCACACGCATGGAGAGCGATATCTCGGCTTTCGAGTTCCTCTCCGTGGATATATGGCCTCCTTTAAGAGACAGGCCGCTGATTTCGAACCGGCCTCCCCTGGGAGGCACAGCATCTAAGAACTGGATTTTCCCATCCTCAATTCCCAGATCGTCTATCTTCAGGGTCATAGGCGCCTCATCCTTTTTCTTGACTTCCTTCTGTGGAGGGACGAGCGAGAGCAGATTCAATTTTCCCGCTTTGTTCCGCCGTATGATCAGTTCCGGTGACGACACGGCAATCTTTGAGAAGTGGTAGACGGATGTTAAAGGCTCCAGAGAGGCGGCGGAGACCTGAAGCACGGGAATACGCAACAGGCGCTGCTTTCCCAAATCGTCAACGGCAAGGTCTTTGAGCGTTGTATCGCCTTTTATTGCGATGGACGGTTTCTTGTCCCGGTGCTGAATGAAAGAAACGCTCGTTTTCGTACTCAGTACTCCTGACAACATTTTGAAATTCATCTTGAGAGGCACGTAGGAGAGATAAAAGGGTATATTAAGATCTTTGATGTCGATATCAAAGGAGGATTCCCTGGAATCGGCAAAGGGTTTCGTTCTGCCCTCTATGGTGTAGAGGCCGCCATTGATATTCGCCGAAAAATAAGGGGTGACATATTCATCAGTGTAGTAGGGCATATCGGAGATGAACGGGATCCTGATGTTGATTTCCCTGGCCTTGTGGACGGTCTTCTTTGGCCCGTCCCAGAAGTCGACCGTGCCGTTTTCTATGTGGATGTTGTTCAATGAGAATGGCAGCGGCGCTGACTTTTTTTCTGCGGGTTCACCTTCCTTGGGGATCAGGTCTGAGAAGTTGTAGGAGCCGTCGTCGCGGCGCGTCACCCGGACAGTCGGATTGGTAAGCCTGATTTCCTTCATGATGAGGGTCCTGCGAAAGATGGAGAGACTGTCGATATTCAGAAATAGGCTGTCGAAGCCGACAAAGGTGTCCGTTCCCCCAGGTTCTTTGACCTGAAAGGAATCAACAGTCACGGTAAGCATCAGAGGGTTTACGCTTATCCGTTCTAGCGCCACCTCGCGGTGTAGATTTTCCGCAAGCGTTTTAACAAGGAAAGATTTCAGAAGGGGGGGAAGGGCCAAATACGCGGCGATGATAATCGCCACGAGTACGACAACGATAGACAAAATGACTTTGCTTGCGCGACTCATATCAGCCTCCTATCCGGTCATACTTGATGTGTCATCAAAGACTTTATAGACCTTCTTTTAAGATTCAGGCAATACTCAATCTTTCGCCAAGTCCCGGCCCCGCCAGATCATGTAGATGGCGGGATAGATGATCAGTTCGAGGATGGTGGAGGTAATCACGCCGCCGACCATGGGCGCCGCAATCCGTTTCATGATATCGGCGCCCGTGCCGTGGCTGAACATGATGGGGACAAGCCCCGCAAGAATAACGCTCACCGTCATGATCTTGGGGCGAATTCTCTTCACCGCACCGTACATGATGGAGTCTTTCAGATCAACCGTATTTTTCAGCTTCCCCTCTTTTATCCACTTCTCATGGGCCAGGTCAAGATAGAGGAGCATTACCACGCCTGTCTCCGCATCGAGCCCGGCGAGGGCAATGATACCGACCCATACGGCGATGCTCATATTGTAATTGAGAATGTAGAGAAGCCAGAACGACCCCACGAGGGAAAACGGAACGGCAAGAAGGACGATCGCCGTTTTTATGGCTGATTTCGTATTGAAGTAGATCAGGACAAAAATTATGAAGAGCGTGAGCGGAATGACGAGCTTCAGCCTCTCACGGGTCTTAATCAGATATTCATATTCGCCGCTCCAGACAAGGCGATAACCCTCGGGGATTTTTAAGGAGGCCACCTTCTTCCTGGCCTCATCGACATATCCGCCGATGTTCACGCCTGAGTAATCTATGTAAACATAGGAGGTCAGGAGACCTTCTTCGCTCTTTATGGCCGTGGGACCCTTGACAATCTTTATATCAGTAAGTTCCCCGAGGGGCACACGGAGGGAACCCGGTGTACCTGACGGGGCCGTCATGCCCGGGGCTGCTGTCGCCACAGGACGGTTCGCCATCATCACAGGAACCAGCACACGCCTTAGCTTTTCCACATCATTGCGCAGGTCCCGCGCATAGCGGACATTCACGGGGTAGCGCGCCCTTCCCTCGATAGTGGTAGTCAGGTTCATCCCCCCGATGGCCGCCTGGATGACTTCGCCGACATCGTCCACCGTCAGGCCATATCGCGCCACCTCCTCCTTCCGCACAGCGATGTCCAGAAAGTATCCGGTAGTAACCCTCTCCGCATAGACACTCCGTGTCCCCGGGATTTCCCTAATGTGATGCTCCAAGGCAAGCCCTATTTTTTCTATCTCCTCCAGGTTGGGTCCCAGAATCTTGATCCCTACGGGAGTCCTGATCCCTGTGGCAAGCATGTCTATGCGGGCCTTGATCGGCATGGTAAAAGAATTCGAAACACCCGGTATGGAGAGTGCGTCATTCATCTCGTTCTTGATCTTCTCCACGTCCATCCCCTTGCGCCACTCCGACTCGGGCTTCAGGTTGATCACCGTCTCAAACATCTCCAGGGGTGCCGGGTCCGTCGCGGTCTCGGCCCGGCCGGCCTTCCCGAAGACCTGGGCAACTTCCGGAATCTTCATGAGGATCTTATCCTGCATCTGCAACAATCTGGAGACCTCGGAGATGGACGCCCCAGGCATGGTCACAGGCATGTAAAAAAGGGACCCCTCATAAAGAGGGGGCATAAATTCCGAACCGAGTTTTATAAAAGGGTAAATAGTAGCAATCAGAATTAGGACGGCGATTATAATAACTGTCTTCTTGAACCTGAGGGCGAGTCCGGCAACAGGCTCATAAAGCCTGTGAAGGACGATACTGATGGGATTTCTATCTTCATGTCTTATTTTCCCGCGAACAAAGAGCGTCATCAATACCGGCGTTAATGTGATCGCGAGAAATGATGAGAAGAGCATGGCAAAGGTTTTCGTATAGGCGAGCGGTTTGAAGAGCCTCCCCGCCTGCGCCTGCAAGGTGAAGACGGGCAGGAAACCCACCGTAATTACGAGGAGTGAAAAGAAAAGGGAGGGGCCTACTTCTTTGGCCGCCTCAATGATCACATCTATCCTGTTCCCTTGCTCGCCCTGCGCTTCCCATTCTTCCAGCCTCTGGTGGGAGTTTTCCACCATGATGATCGAGGCGTCCACCATGGCGCCGATGGCGATGGCGATGCCGCTGAGACTCATGATATTTGATGTGACGCCCAGATAGTACATGCAGATAAAAGACATGATGATAGCCACAGGCAAGGTGAGGATCACCACGAGGGCGCTGGGCAAGTGGAAAAGGAAGATGAGACAGACGACGCTGACGGCAACGGCGAGCTTTATGATTTCATCTTTCAGGGTGTCTATGGAACGCTTGATCAGGTCTGACCTGTCATAGGTGGTGACAATCTTAACTCCCTTGGGGAGACTGGGCGTAATATCTTTTTCTATTTTTTCCTTTACCCGTTCAATGACATTAAGGACATTCTCGCCGAAGCGGACAACGACAATGCCGCCCGCAACCTCTCCCCTGCCGTCCAGTTCCGCAAGGCCCCTTCTGATTTCCGGCCCGAACTGGACGCTCGCCACATCCTTTAAGTAGATCGGCGTTCCCGCGTTATCCGTACCCAGGGCGACATATTCCAGGTCTTTAAGGTTCTTGATGTATCCACGGCCTCTCACCATGTATTCGACGCCGGACATCTCTAAAACCCTGCCTTCCACGTCCCGATTGCTCTTCCGGATTACCTCCAGCACTTTAGTGATCGGGATATTGAGGGCAAGGAGGCGGGTCGGGTCGATGGTTACCTGGTATTGCTTCACAAACCCGCCAACGCTTGCGACCTGCGAAACGCCGGGAACGCTTTCCAGCGCCAGTTTGAGCGAATAATCCTGGATCGAGCGGAGTTCGGAAAGATCATGCGCGCCCGTCTCATCAACTACGGCATAGGAAAAACCCCATCCGAGACTCGTCGCATCCGGACCGAGGACAGGATTTACGTCAGCGGGAATCTTGTTCTTGACGGCCTGAAGATACTCGATCACGCGGCTTCTCGCCCAGTAGATATCTGTCCCCTCTTTAAAAATGACATAGATGAAAGAACTGCCAAGATAGGAGAAACCCCTGACTGCCTGTACCTGAGGCGCAGCAAGCAGGGTCGATGAAATCGGATAGGTGATCTGGTCTTCCACCAGGTCGGGGCTGCGGCCTGTCCATTCCGTATAGATGATGACCTGGGTATCGCTCAGGTCCGGGATCGCATCGAGCGGCGCATTTATCAGCGCCCAGTAACCCCACGCAATGGAAATCAGCATGATGAGAAAGATGACAAACTTATTGCGGGCGCTGTATTCGATGATTCTGGCGATCATATGATACTTTCAATTCTGATCTATGGCTTGCGTAAGGGTTTGACGCCCTTGAGCTGGGCTTCGGAATCAATCAGAAAATTGGCAGATGACACAACCTTCTCGCCGCCTTTCAAGCCCCGCAGGATCTCCACCGCCCCATCCGCACGGAGGCCAACCTGGATAACCCGTGGTTCGTAAACACCATTCCCGCGGTCCACGTAGACCACCTGTTCGACGCCGGTATCGATAACCGCCGATTCCGGGACGATAAGCTTCTTACCCAGACCGATCCTGATTTCTACATTCGTGAACATCTGCGGCTTTAGCTCGCCCTTCGGATTTTGCAGTGTCAGTCGGACCTTCGCCGTCCTCGTGTCTGCTGAAATGGTGGGATAGATATAATCAATCCGTGAAACCATTTCTCTGCCCGGGAAATAACTGAGGGTGATGCGGGCCTGCTGCCCTACCCGCACAAAGGGCAACTCGTATTCGTAAATATCGGCGACTATCCAGAGTGTAGAGAGGTCGGCTATATCGAAGAGCTTTTCCCCCGGCATTACCTTCATCCCCTGGATGGCAGCTTTCTGTGTAACGTACCCGCTTACAGGGCTGTAAAGGATTAAAGTGCGGACAGGCTTTCCTGTCTCCTCAATTTTATTGATCTGTTCCTCGGAGACGTCCCAGAGTCGCAGCCTCTCTCTGGCCGCAGCCAGCGTGGCCTTGGCATCCTTTACAATCATGTTCCGTAATTCGGATACGGGTTCGGAGGTCGTTTGTGTCTTTGACGAGTCCTGTCCCGACTGGGCGGCGTCAGGCCGATCCGCAGGGACGGTTTGCTTAACCGTCCACTTCAATATGCTGAGGTACTCCTGCTGAGTCGCCAGAAGCTCCGGAGAGTAAATCTCCGCTAGTGGCTCCCCCTTCCTGACGTAACGGCCTGTATAATCCACGTAGAGCTTCTCAATCCAGCCCTCGACCTTGGTATTGATGGTGGCCAGCTTCTGTTCGTCAGCCTCTATCCTTCCTACCGTTCGTATGATTTTCTGCATGGGCTTTGCCGCAACCTTGAACGTCTTCACGCCGATGAGTTGCTGCTGTTCGGGAGAGATCTCAATCTGCGGAACCTCTTCTGCCGTTTCTTCCTGCTGGGCCTCGGTCTTGACCGTCTTAGCTTTCTCCGTGGCTGCGGGCTTCTGTGCAGTATGACCCGCATGGCCCTGAGCCAAGAGCGGTGTGGAAAAGATGAGACCGAGGAGGAACATGGCTGCTGCCGCATTTACGACCGTCAACATTATGAAGATATTTCGCTTCATCATTTGCCCTGACCTCCCGGCGATGAAGCCGAACCTTCCGTAATGGCATGAAGTCGCGCAATAGCTTTTTCTCTTTCTACAAACTGGCTCCAGTAAAGTATTTCGTAATCAAGCAGAGTCTTCAGTCGCGTAATCACCACTATTGCTTCCGTCCTCCCGGTGGCATATCCGGACAGGGCCAACTCAACGTCCTGAGAGTTCTTGGGGATCAAACCGTTCTTGTAAAGATCCATGAGCTTTTCCGATGATCTGATCATAGAGAAATTGTCCTGTATGGCTGCAGTTATCATCAGTTTAACGGCCTCCAGCTCCTGTTTCGCCTGTGCATGAGACGCCTTTGCCTCAAGGACTGCCGGCTCCTGTTTTGTCTTGTAGTAGAGGGGGATATTCACTGTCGCCAGCGCACTCCACATATCCTTGAAGTCACCGGATCGGTTGAAGTAGCCGGCTGTGATACTGAAATCGGGGTAGTACTCCTTCTGAGCCATCAGTATCCTGGTGTCTGCGGCTTCGATCATCCTTGTTCTGGATTTTATCTCCGGCGAGCGTTGATCGGCCATCTGCAAGGCCTCATCAAGGGTGGTTGTGAACGGCACGTAGACTGGTTCGAGGGGTCTCCCCAGGGGCAGCCCCTTCACACGGCCTATTGCGGCCCGGAGCATGGCCTCCTGAGACCGTATCTTCTGGTTCAACATCTCCTCTTTTTCGAGGAGCATGTATTTTTCCGTCTGCGCCATGAGGACCTCCTGCTGCATCGCCTTCCCCGCTGCGTAGCGGGCAATGGTGAGGTCCTCCGTCCGTGTAAAGAGGTCTTGCTTGTCTTTCAGAAGGTCGATATTCTTGTAGGCCAGAAAGAGATCGTAGTACAGTTCCTTGACCCGTGCCGCCGTCTTGAGCTTGAGGAGTTCATGCATGGCCTCCAGACTTTGGCTGTCACGCGCTGCCATGTCTCCCTTCAGCGCACGCTTGCCGGGAAAGAGAAACTGCTGCGACGCTGAAAACATCCATTGGGAATTTGGTTCCTCACCATAGGTGTAACGGTTAAAGCCTTCATTCTGATAACCGAACGAAAACAGCGGATCGGGGAGGCTCTTCGACTGGGGGATGCGGTATTTGGCAGCATCGATCTTCGCCTGTGACGCCTTGATGTCCGGATTGTTTATCAATGCTTCATCAATAAGGTCGGAGAGCTTGAGATCCTGGGCTGCTGCCGGAGTCCCCAGAAGAAACATCACCAGAGCAAAGATTACCGTTTGCCAAGCCTTAGCTGACGTCCACATTAAATTTTACCGACTGCGTCTTTCCGGCGCGCGTGATTTTGACATTTATGCTCCAGGCTCCTGACATGGAAAAATCAACAGTTGCCATGTATTTTTTGCTCTTCGCGTCCGCTTTAGTCTTGTAATTCATCGCCGGCATCCCAGGCATAGCGGGCATGGAGTATTCGACCATGACTGCGGCATCGACAATGTCAGCGCCGGCGGCATCCTGTATACTTATTACAATATTATTCTCGCCGGCAATCGGGGGATTCTTGTCCATTCTTACAAGAACCGTATAAGGACCCGCCTTCTTCGTAACCGTGTAATCCTTCGCAAAGGCCAGTCCGCATGCTAAGAACAGAATAGCCAGAACTATTGTGACCTTTTTCATAAATCCTTCCCTTTTCGCTAAGCTTGTTTTTTACATTCTTGTATTTGCGACGCTGATCAGTAGCCTCAGCCTTTAGGCAAGAATAGGCGATCTCCCACCCATAATTAAGATCAGCTATTATGATAATTGATAGTGGAGTAAATTGCGATCAGGGATATCCTGATTTATGGCTTCGAAAATCCTTACTGACAGGACGCGACCGGTTCTAATGACCCATCATCACTTGTTCGATGATTATACTCATCCGCCTACTTGGCAAACTCTATCTGATCGCCTACCCGTACCTCGCCGCCAATCAAGACTTTCGCAAATATCCCCTCCCGGGGCATGACACAGTCACCGACTGCATAAAAGATGTTGCAACGTTCATGACAGACTTTGCCGATTTGTGTGACTTCCAGAAGGACTTCGCTTCCCACTTTCAGCCGCGTACCGACAGGGAGCGAGGGGAGATCGATACCCTCCGTGGTTAGATTTTCGGCGAAATCACCGTATTGTACATCGAGGCCCTTCTGTCTAATCTTTTCGATGCTTTCCTTAGCCAGCAGACTGACCTGCCGGATCCAGGAACCCACGTGGGCGTCGTCTTTCAAACCATGGTCGACCAGCAACAGTCCGCAACTGATATTATGTTTTTTTTCACCTTTCGCCTGGGAAATATTCACGGACAAAATTTTACCCTGCATTTTTTGCATCTTTCTTACTCTCCGGCAATTCCGCGGTTCTCTTTTTTGAACCTATCAGGAAATTCTCCAAACGTTCAACAGTAAATCTCTCGGTAACGAAAAAATTACTGTCTTCCCCTTTGATGATCTGCCTCTGAATCGCATATCTTGGCTGCTTATCCTGGCTGTACCGGGCGATTACCCAACCGATAACCATATCGGAATCTTCATCCGTCGTTCCTCTGATGACTGCAGTCGGGCCTCTGAACCCTGAAGGCATGAACATAATCGAACCAGGCTTGGCAAACATCCTGATTTTCTCATTGTCCTCCCTGTTCCTTCCCACAATCACCTTCAGCGCCTGATTCAGGCGGAAATGCCGCCCAATCTTCAGAAGCTGCAGATCCGCCATATCGTAATCGGGAACATAGGCAAAGAGATCGCGGAGTCTCGCCGCAATTTCTTTGTCTGTCAGAAGACAGCCGCCCGCTGGACATGGATAGTCTCTGATACCGAATTGTTCTGCCAAATCGATCTGCATTTTTCTCGACCGACCGGAAATGTCAAGCAGTCTCTGCCTGTCCACTATGCCTTCCTGTTCCGCAATAGTGGGACTAAAATGCTGCGCAGAAAGGGGCCTCAGAATCAGTCCTTCCAATTGGCATTCACGTTCAATGAGCCGCAGTGTATTGCGATGCTGGGACATCGGGCGCTGACCGAGAACCTCGCCGGTGATGACAAAAGATGCCCCCATCTGCGGAAGCAGTTCTTTGACTTTCCTCAGCATGTATATCCGGCAATCGATGCAGGGATTCATGCCGCTGCCGTGACCGTGAGGCGGTCGCTCGACCATTCTTATGTAATCCATACCTTTGTGGATGACATGAATAGCAACATCCAGCTCTTCGGCAATTTTTTTCGCTTGCAGCCTGCAACCCGCCTTTTTCGGCGTACAGTTGCAAAAGACGCTGGTAAAATGGATGGCTGTGACATCGATTCCCTGATCGATCATCAACTTGACGGCGAGGGTGCTGTCCAGACCGCCGGACAGTAGTGCGATGGCTTTACGATTCATAGGCTCCTTCAAGCAATTGGAGAATGTGTCTAAATGCCTGCCCCAACGGAGAAACCTTCCTCCGATGAAAAAATGCGCATGATCTCCTTCTTCTTTTCTTCCACGTACTGATCCAACTCTACCCTGATCCCCTGATGTTGTTCCATCTCTGCCATTCTCTTTCCCAGAGTCTCAATCTGCTTACCCAGAAACTTAAAGGCCTCGGCAATGTGATCGGGCAGTTTGCTATCCGTCATTTCCTGGATTTCCTTCCCGGAGAATCCAAGACCCAAGCGGGCGGGCACACCAACGGCGATGGCTTCGGCGGGGACATCATGAACTACCAAAGAGGCGGCCCCGATACGCGCCCCGTCCCCGATGACGATTGGTCCCAAGACGATGGTTCCTGCACCGATCATGACGTGGTTTCCCACTGTGGGGTGACGTTTTTTCTTTTGCAGTGTTACCCCACCAAGGACGACCCCCTGATACAGGTGGACATCATCACCTATTTCCGAGGTCTCGCCGATGACGACACCGGAGCCGTGATCAATGAAAAAGCGGCGGCCAATCTTTGCGCCGGGATGTATTTCTATACCCGTGAGAAAGCGGTTCATATGTGAAAGCAGTCGGGCACATAATAACCATCCATGTGCCCAGAGATAGTGGGCAATACGATGTATCCAGACGGCGTGGAGTCCCGGATAGCAGGTAAGGACCTCTATGACGCCCCGCGCCGCCGGGTCTTTCCTGAATACCGTCTCTATATCTTCTCTTATGGTTTTAAAAAATTTCATCTTTAAGAATGTTCCCTTGCATAGTTAAAAATTTGCAGAATTACCAAATGACATAAAAAATATTGTCAAAGGTCTTGCCGAAATTATTCCATCACTCGATAACGTCCGTAACGGCAAATCCCGCATGTTTAATCATGTCCATGTCGGCCTGATACCCCTGCCCGGAGGTTGTGAGGTAGCCTACGGTAAACATCGAATTGGCGGCGTAAAGGGACAAGACTTGCATACTGCCGATGCACGCCTCCCGGCCCCCGGCAATGCGGATCTCCTTATCCGGATTTACAAAACGGAACATGGCGAGCGTCCGCAGACAGTCAGGCGGCGTGAGCCTGGAAAGCCCTCCCAGCGGCGTGCCCGGCCGCGGGTCAAGGAAATTGACAGGAATGGAATCCGCATCCAGATCACGCAACGCAAATGCCAGAGCAACCCTGTCCTGTAAATTCTCTCCCATACCGATAAGTCCCCCACTGCATAGTTCAAGACCGGCGGCTTTAGCGGCCCTTGCCGTTGCAACACGGTCGGAGAAGTTATGAGTGGTGCAGAAAGAAGAATAGAAGCGCTCCGAACTCTCCAGGTTGTGGTTGTATCGATCAACGCCGGCGTTCTTCAATCGTCTTGCCTGCTCCCCCGACAACAACCCCAGGGATGTGCATATCTGTACGGGCACTTCCCGTTTTATCAGCCGGGCTGCCTCACAGATCGTCGCGAGATCTTTTTCTGAAGGAGTCCGTCCGCTGGTCACAATGCAGTATCGCACAGCGGTCAACTTGTGAGCCTCCCGCGCCCCTTCCAGTATCTGCTCAACCGATTGCATCGGATATTTTGGTATTTCACTCTCTGATACGGCGGACTGGCTGCAAAACGAGCAGTTCTCGCTGCACAACCCACTCTTGGCGTTGCGAATGACGTGAATGCTGACACCGCGCCCGAAGTAACGGCGGCGAATCGCAAACGCCGCATCCAGAACGGCCAGCAGATCGTCATCCGTGGATTCCAAGATACCGAGAGCCTGCTTATATGTAGGA
>JBEKXK010000063.1:0-22007 GCA_049512055.1 Syntrophales bacterium
GAAGAAACCGGGGCGCCCGCCTATGACCCGCGCATCTTGCTTAAGATAGTTCTCTTTGCTTATTCCCGGGGGATTGTCTCCAGCAGAAGGATTGCCCAGGCTTGCGAGGAGAACATCATTTTCATGGCCTTGAGTGCCGATACCAGGCCGCACTTCACCACCATTGCCGATTTTATCGCCACCATGGATAAGGAGATCGTGTACCTTTTCCGTGATGTATTATTAGTATGCGACGACCTGGGGTTGATTGGCAAGGAGATGTTTGCCATTGATGGGTGCAAGCTGCCATCCAACGCGTCCAAGGAATGGAGCGGGACCAGGGCTGACTTTGAGAAGAAGGCGGCCAAGATGGAGACCGCGATTGGCAGGATATTAGAGAAGCATCGGGAGCAGGATCAGAGACAGACGGAAGTACAGATCATAAACCGCGAGAAGAAGTTTGTGGAGACCCTGGGCAAAAGGGTTTCCAAGATCCGTGCATGGCTAAACAATAATGATGACAAACCCGGCAAGACCGGGAAGCCGAGGAAGAGCAATATCACAGACAATGAATCTGCCAAGATGAAGACATCGCACGGTGTTATCCAGGGTTATGACGGCGTGGCGGCAGTGGACGGCAAGCACCAGGTTATTGTTCATGCCGAGGCGTTTGGAGAGCCACAGGAACACGACTTGTTAAAACCGATGGTCGAAGGGGTGAGGGATAATTTTCAGGCTGTCGACAAAGAAGAGAACATTTTCAAGAACACGCAGCTTACGGCAGACAGTGGCTTCCATACGGAAAAGAATATGGAGATGTTGTTCACCGGGGAGATAGATGCCTATGTGGCGGACAATCTTTTCAGGAAGCGCGATCCCCGTTTTGCCGATTACGAGCGTTATAAGGAGAGCACCAGGAAAGAGCGAGAAAGACGGGGGAGGCGCAATACACTTTTTGGTACCAGGGACTTCATCTTTGACAAGGAGCTGCGCTATTGTCTGTGCCCGGCTGGTAAACGGCTATACCGGAGCGGCGGCAATGTTGCTGTGAAGAACTTTCGGGCATACAAGTTCAAGGGTCCCAAGTCGGCCTGCCTGCCCTGCGCGCTCCGTTCCCAATGTCTACGGTATCCGGAGCGTACGGAAATACGCCAGGTTGCCTATTTTGTAGGGAGGTCGGAAAAAGGCCTGAATACCTTCGCGGAAAGGATGAGGCGTAAGATCGACTCTGCTGTCGGCAGGGTTCTTTACAGCATGCGGCTTGCAGTAAGCGAGCCACCGTTTGCCCATATCACGTCAGTTATCGGTCTCGACCGTTTCACGCTGCGGGGTAAGAGCAAGGTGAATACGCAGTGGAATCTCTTCTGTATCGTGCACAATTTAAAGAAGTACGGGCTGGGGTTTACGTAATGTGCGGGGATAAGGAGCTATGCCCGTATACCACAGGGAGGAAACTGAACAAAGCAACACCATCTGACTCGATGGCTTAGAATAATAGTACTCGGTCGGGGAAGAAACCAGTTCAGTTAAATTTACGGTTTGAAAAAATCCGAGCTGCTCGGGAAACTGCCTCTCTGCAAATGGGCTTTTCCTACAGGCTCGTTACACTCTTTCAATGCGAAATCAATAGTGCCTAAGAAATCTTAACCTCACGCTTTGTAGGTGTTAGCAACTAATAATGCGACAATTCTTTCAGGGATAGCTATTATTTTTAAGATAATTGACGAAGTATTAAAAATTTTTTCCATGAAAATGAATGGGGCATTATAACCCCAAGTCTTTACCATTGGCTTTGCTCACGGCGTGTTCGTTGTTTGTAAACGGGATGCGTAACTATTGCGTCTACGTAACTTTCGATTAGGTACTCCGTAGAGGATCGTTAAGAAATGAATGGCATTAAAAAGTGATACACCATATCCCCTTTGCTTTGTCTATTCTATTTTCTGTTGTTCTGCCCGCAAATCCTCCTGGCGGGCTTGTTCTTCCCAGCTCTGCTTCATAGTATCTAGTACTCGAGCCGTTCTTGGCCATCGCGTACGTGATACTTGTGCCCAGCCACTATATTGACTGGACAGTGCTCTCTCTTGAGCGCCGCCCTCATACAAAGCCTTGCTGACAGTCCCCCGCATGTTATATCGTTCAGTTATCAAACCCCGATCAATGTCGTCTGATCGAAACATTTCAATTACATTCCGGACGATTTGGTGAGGCCAAGCGCCGTCTTCTGGGTCAATCGACGCATGTGCAAGGATTCCCCCGATATGAAGATCTGCAACCACCTGGCGATCCAATTCGGCTGCCTTTACTCGGACATCACGGATCCATTGTACGAGAGTTGCTTCATCGATTTTACCTCCTTTGCTTTGCCCAGGAATCAGGTGCATCCCTTGCAACAATCTGTATGCCGCTTGAGCTCTGAACCGCTCCTCTGATGTTGGTTCCACATCCTCGCTCTTGTCTCTGTTGGCTGGCAGGAAAACAGTGCAGAGCACGTCAACAAAAAAACCGGGATCTTCTGCCATGAAATCGTGGATGGTGAGTCCTTTTGCATTTAACGGCCCAAGAAGTGGGAGTGCCCGATACTCTCTGCGTGCCAGCTCTTCTCTCTTTAGGTCTTCACGATTGCGTAACTCATCCAAAAACCTACGCGTGTCGTGTGCATTCATACCAAGACGACGTATTTCTTCAACTGTTTGGACCTTTTCAAGCTCACTAAAGGCAGCATCAAATAACCGCAGGAGCGTTTCTGTTGGAACAGCTTTCATATGGAGAGCGACTCGATCGAACGCCTGCGTAGCGCGCCCTGCTGCAATCAGGTGATCAATCTGGTAGGTTTGCTCGGCTGCCGATCCTTTGATCAAAAGGATGTGCTTTTGTGTCCAGTACCCTTTTTCAATTTCCTCACCCAATGATGCAACATATTCCCATGTCGATTTTTCGTCAGGCCACAAGATTAGGAGAATAGCGATTACATCCGGGGGCCATGTTCTGTCCTTGGCTTCCTTGTTTATCAACTCACGCCATGCTTGCCCATGTAATCCCAGTGCCTGTGCGGAGATATAACCTGCGAGGTAAATACCAAGTTCGCCAGCGATGATTGACCGTTCGACAAAATCACGCACCATTCCGATATCCCCTATAAGAGGAACTGCAGAGGAGACAACGAAACCCGGCAGCTTGCATGTGCTCCCGATCTTTACCAGTCCTTCTATGCCTTGCGCCTGCAATATTTCTCGCACAGCTTGCTGACGTAATTCCTCAACTTGTTTCTCGTTTTGATCGATCTCTTCTCCTCTAGATGGCAGGTCAGGCAACCATTCATCGAAAAGCCATCGGTTGCGTTCGACAAGGTCTTCCGGTACAACAAAAGTAAGGATACCATCCATCTTCTTAAGTAGGTCTTCCGAGATTGCCCAATCAGCATCACGGAATGCCCTATGCTCATTTATGTAGTCACGCAGAATCTCCCATAGAGCCTTCTTTTTCTCATAAGGCATTTGGGCTTGAACTACACCATTTAGCAGACTCAAGGTTCTATCTTGCAGAGTGCTACCTATAAATCGCAAAGAACCGAGAATTTCCCGCCACCGTTCCGGATCACTTCCCACATGATCGAGAGCACGACCCATAATGGCTGACAAATATTTCAATTCACCGCGTCCTGTCTTTGTTTCCTTGGGTAGATCTCCTACGTCTCGCCACCGGGGTTTCGATGTCATATGGGAGACGGAATGGGATGATTGTGGGAGAAGCTTCGCGAGTAGTTCCCATCCAATATCCGGCTCGCGCGCCAGAATGAGGTCTATGGCTGCCAGTTTTTCCTTGATAGTTGCATTGGTTCCAGGATGCCACCAGAGAAATATTTCACGCAAACTGTTGATAGGGCGATTTGCTATTCTGCCGCCGGGATCAAGGCATGCCAGCTTTGCTAGAATGAGAGTGACACGAGACAGGTATTCAGGAATCCATGCTAATGTTTCAAGACCCCAAAGCAGCCCTGTATGCATAGATCCTCCGCCAAAAATTCCCTCACCCTCTACGAATAACTTTTGTATGTCAGCAGGCTTTTCTTCTATAAGGTGTTCAAGGCTATCAAGAAAAGGGTCTGGCGCAGCCTCCATTAACCGCGCATATTGATCACGAAGACTTGCTAGTATCCGCCAGTCATTATTTAGATTTGGAACTCCCGTGACCACTTCTTCTGTATAGGATCGTGGAGACGACATAAATGGAATTCGCGCATCTTTTCCACGTTCAGAGATTAGTAGCAGTGTTTCAGCCATTCCGCTGCGAAGCCAACCAGAGTGGCCCCTTTCTCCCTTTAAATCATACGTAATCCACTCATCCGGTGAGATCTCCACTTTGGGATCAATCTTTCCAAATACATCTATAAAAGCAATTTTGAACCGCTCAAGGACGGGCTCAGTCAGATAACGTGCCGTAAGTTGAAAGGCATCCACCGGTGCAGTCAATGACCACATTCCCCCAATTTTCAGTAACGGTGGCTCATCAATCATAAGGAAATGCTGAAGGCGACCCTGAACGATTGTGTAGTCATCAATTCCAGCCAGTTGGCACAAGATCTGTCGGTCAGCACTGCTCCCGTCACTCCACCGTCCCGCCAATAATGCTGGTAACAAATCACTGACTGTGTCACCTTCTGCCCAAGGCGGTTTTTTGAAAGTCGCGTGAGCCCGCCGTCGTTGTAATATAGTGACACTGAGACCACAAGCGCGGCTCTCACGTTCCGCTTCTTCATCTTTAATGCCCATTTTCTTTAACGCTTCTACAAATTGGCCATAGGTTTGTCGCCCCAGAACAATGACGTTACGTTCAGAACGTGCATCATTTCCTTCTGGAACGATCACGTGGCAATTGCCGTGAGATGATAGAAACCCAGAAACCTGGTCTTTGACTTGTTTTAGGATGATAACAAGGTTCCTCAGGTGCCCTAACCTGCGGGTAACCTCCTCGGTATCCGCAACAATCAGACGCGATTGAATATTCTGGCGATCCTCTTCAGAAGGGATTTGACGAATGGCAGCAAGAGCAAAGCCCCAAGCTTCGCGAGGGGAGTCGCCTCTTATGGTGAAAGTACTCGGAGATATAGTCAGGCGATTGATCAGTTCCTTCTCCTCAGCCCCGCGGCCGTTTAACACTAGATTCTCTGATGCAGGTGGGTCAGTGAAGTGACTCCACTCTTCCCAAGCATCATCATGAGTCTGCAAACCTTCTTCAGGAGCAAGGCCAATCTCAGCAGCAAATTGCAAATTCACAGCCGGTGCGGATTCGAGCCAGTCTTGAAGGTCCACACCATCAATTACAATAACATCGCGCCAGATATTTTCAGCTTTACGTTCTGCAATCCAATCATCCTTATCCTTCCATATAAGCGGAGTGGCAAAAACGAAGGTGGTGCTCGGACGATCTATTTTCCCTTTAGATTGCTCATGATCTCCTTCTCTATCCACGCTCCGCTTAATGTAATCTTCATCCGCTTTTACTTTAATATCAGATCTTGTACTCACCTCCCAAATTGACATACCCATTGGTACGAAACGATTCGTCTCACTGTTCATGACCTCTCCATCTTGCCCTGGCAACCAGATAGCTGCTCCGAAGGGTATCCTCAGCTTTTCAGGATGAATCACGGCACATATGAGAGCCTTCAGTATATATGGAAATCTGCCCTCCGCTGCTTTAGAGCCAGCCCATGTTTTGAGATGAGTCGTTTCAATAAGGCGCATTTCGAATCTCCTTTTCTCTGTGTCTCTTTGTACCTACTGTGCTCGACTTATAATGAAGTCTCCTACAATTTTTTATAGAAAACTTCTTAATGAGAGAGCGGGATACCAATTTTGCGCTGCTCATATTCGCTATAATTTCAGAAGCAAGTCTGCTATTTTGAGCTAGGTTGTTAATCGCTGCGGTGCCTTACATTAGAAGTCTTCCATGCTTCTTGTTCTTCATTTTATCGAAAGATGGAATTGCGTCACAAATAAATTCGCTTCCACCTATTATGCAAGCTAACTTAATCATCAAAAGCCTCACGATCTCTAAAAGAGAGATCTATGTTATGATCGGCATTCTTTTTAAGATTTTCGTATAGTCGATATGCAGGTGAGAATCGTGGGATCTCCATCAATGCTTTTTCAGCCTCTACCCTCATTTGGACATCTTCTGTAAATGGTTCACCAGGTATTCCCTTTCGAATCCCTGAAATTGTTGCTCTATACAAGGCGCTCAATGCATCTCCTAAATATTCTTTGCTGTATTGTTTAGCCTTGTCCAAGAAGTGCATGACGAATTCTCTATGCTGAAAAACAAAATCAGGCGGTACTTCACTTAGAATCTGGGAGATGATGTGAATATCGACAGGTGTTGCTATTTCTATCCAGTCTAAGAAAAAACTGATTAACTCAGTATCGTACGGACAAAACATGACGTAAAATAATTCGCCTGCGCGATGCTTAAAGAGGTCATCGCCTTCGTGAGACTTCATCCATTGCGACACCGCCCTAAGAAGTGCGCCGAATTCTGGTGATTCTCGGAACAGAAGGGGCACATTGCTATACGGCCCATGATTGCATGGGCGATATCCCCAATCTTTGGTGTCTGAAGCACGTTCTACACGAGCCATAAAGAAGGCAGCTGCAAGTTTGGCATGATACTTCGACACCTTAGATAAGAATGTCTCGATCCAATACCCATCAAGTTCTGGCAGAGACATAAGCTTTTTGAGAAAATGATTAATGTCCTCTTCCGTGAGCAATTGATAAGGAATGTCTTCATCCCTTTGGAAAAAGCATAGTACATCATCGGCAACTACGTTTGATATTCCGACATCAATGCACTTGAGAAGGTCGATAGCAAGTTGGTAATCTTTTTTGGCCAAATTTCGTATTGCGCCAACAGAATTAATAATAACCCATTGGTCTTTGGATGAAAGGACTTTTCTGAGAATGGCTAAATCTGCTTCAGTGTCTTTTATATCAGTACCCAAACGGCTATATGCGCTACCGACCGTAGCATTCAGAGAATCTATCTCAAGAAATCGGTTGGCTATCGTCAAGGCGTTATTGTGGTCTTCCATTAAAAGCTTTGAGAGCGCTATGTCGGCAAACAGCACAGTTCTTGAATCATGGTTGTTAAGAGCATTTTGAACAGTCGCTTGCGCAAGAGGCAATGAAGATTGAATTAGCTTCCGATAGAGTGGATAAGATGCTGACTTGTTAGCTACCTGCAAATGCAAAAGACTCTTCTCCAGGAAGGCACGTAATTGCTCTCCATCCGGGAAAGCTAATAAAAGATCATTTGTAAGCCCATCAAGATATTTATTCCATTCTTGATCGGACTGTTGGAAATCTCTCCTTTCAAGAATTCGTCCATATCCGTCGACGAAGGCTAGTTTAGTGCGAAAATCCAATGAATCAGGTAATGATTTGAGGATCCGTTTTGCTATTGGTGCTGTTTTCCCGCCTGCATAGTTTGCATGCCATGATACTGAATGAGCGATTTCTATTAGCACAAGATGATCGAGAGCCTCAGCATCTATCGCCTCTTCTATTTTTTCAAGTGTTTGAACAAATTCGTCTGTCCATTCCTCGCGAGATCCTCCTTTAAATGGATACCGCATGCTTTCGTTTAGAAAACGAGCAGCTTTTACAGCAATTTCTGTCTTTTTGTGTGAAATAAGTTTGATTGTTGCATCAATAACTTTGCGGCGAATGTCAGAAACGAAACGGAAATTTACGTTAAATCTTCTGAGTGTGATGCTTCTGCCATTTGATTCGGTTGTATTTCCTTCAGTTTGAAGGATACCTTTGAGCACATCAAAGGGTGAATAAGCGCATATCCATGAATTTTCTTGATTCAGCAGTGAGAGACCGAAATCGACAACTCTTTCAATGTATTCGATTGGCTTATTTTGCTCAACCTCACATAGTTCAGAGAGAATGCGAATAGCGTGACTTGGAGTTTGATGGAGTGCTCTCTTGTCATTCTTGCCAAGTTCCCATAAATATTCGCAAGCCTGTAGGAGATGCTCAAAGTTATACGCAGCATACTTGATGAGATTTGGTAAATCGCGGAGATATCTACTTTCTGATATTAGCTGCTGTGCAAAATTCAGTGCTCGTGCTGGTTGATAGAAAGCGACGGCAGTTACGGCGCGGATATGTGGATCAGAATATTCACTTGACGGGTTTAACTTTCGCCATATGCCATCTAATAATTGGCTATTGCTCGGATCGCCATTAGCCAGACGCCAATCAAGTTTTCCAAGGTTTAAAAGGATATGTTCTATATGCTTGTTATTTGCTGCATCGAATACCGTTTCTGCATAACCGGTTGATTTCCTGTTTTGTCCAATACATTTGTCCTCAATGATGTAATCAGCAAGCAAGTCTGGTGACAGTCGGTATTTACCTCCACGTTTAAACAATACTCCGGCAACTGTGAGTAGACGTATTAGTCGGTTGACCTCGAAGGTATAAAGACCTTCAACTTTCTCAACGATTGACACGATTGATTCATCTTCAGGATGAAAAGGTTGCAATAGCGCGAGGATATTAAGAAGTTTTTTTATAGAATCAGAATCGCCTGTGCTTCCAATGTCGCCGGCAATAATGTCTCGGAACTTTCCAAGAAGGGTTAAGCGGAAAGCCTCCTTGTTCTTTGCAAACTCAAAGTGCGTTTTCTCTTTAGCGACAACCTGTGCACCAATGACGGTAAACAGCGGACAGTCGATGGTTAATCGGGCAATCTCTTTAGCTACACTTTCCGGTCCGCCAAATTGTTTCAATACTTGCGTGGCGAGCTCTGTGGCCTGATCAAGGGTCAACGTGTCAAGTCTTATCTCAGAGATTCGATCCCCCATCAATGCAAAATTACTCGCCTGCCCCTTGATTCTATCAAGGCTATAGGGACGAAACGATAAAAGAAGTTTCGTTTTGTTGTGCGGCGCAGATGCATATTGGTAAAGGATCCCCAAATCATCTCGATCATGAGCATCATCCACAACGATTACCTTCTCTTGATCGCCAAGATCTTCAAGGCTCTTGTTAGTAACTTCCTCCGTTGGTGACAGGAAGCGAGTAGTCACTCCCTTATGGGTAGAATTATATGTTTCAATCGCATGCTTAAGCACGCGAGACTTCCCACTTCCGCCTGTTCCAATCAAGAGAACGGCTTGCGTTTCAGTATTCGATAAGCTCTCGACTATTGAATGAGTTTCTTCAATTCTCCCGACGAGATTCCATGCGTGACTAAATGCACCACGTACGGCCATAAAGGGTGCAAAGAACTCCTCGGGTGTTAGCCAAGGTCCCGGCTCTGTCTCACCGAGTAAAGCTAGACGTTGCCCGCGAAAGAACGTGTCAACGAGTTTCTTCTGATCATCTTTAGGCAATTGACGAATATGAAAAGAGATCTTCTCTTTATCCCATATCTCCCATCCCTTGTGCTTACGTATTGCTTGATAAGATTTGGGACTCGCCACGCGACTAAGAAGAATAAATTTCTTTTTTGATTTTCTATTGTGATCTGCAACTGCCTTATGAACCTTATCTGGGCCGAATTCCTTCACACGTTTGCATTGGAAAGAATAACAAACCTTGTTTGGAAATATGACATCAATATCTACACCACCCTGGGTATGACCCTGTCCACCTATACGATGCACATCTGCGGGCGGATATTTTCTCGACAAGAAATACAGGCAAAAACGCTCGAAGCTATCAGGATTAAGAGCATCAATTGGAAAGGGCTGATCAAATGTTGCCACCGCCATCTTAGGTGTAATATATCCGGCAGCGGTCAATAGCTCCTCCGGCTTGACCCTCAGAGCATTGGCAAGTACCAATATTTGCTTGTGTCGTGGGCGAGAAAGTCCCAATTCCCAGCGACTCACAGTCTGTTGAGTGGATTTGACCATTTTAGCGAAATCTGATTGTTGAGCGATTCCATGCTGTTTTCGTAGTTTGACAAGTAAGGTCCCAAAAGTTCTGCAAGGGGTTTCTTTTTTCATACACATCATCCTTGTATCTATTTTGGCACAATATAACTGTGTGTTATATATTTGTCAAGGATTTTTTAGAGTGGCTAATGGCGACAAGAAGAGGCTAAATGAATATTATTGACGGTAACTATGCCTCTGCCAACATGGGCGAGTTGCTGATAAGTAGGAAGCAATTATCAAGATTCTATCACAAACGTTAATTATTTTAAGACAATATGCATTTTCTTAAAATATTTGTATGCAAACTAAACATCAATTCTTCTACTAATAAAAAACCCCGCCCTCTTGAATGAGATACGGGGTCTCAGTAATCATTCCATACAGCCCTCGCACAAAGGTTAAAGGGTTATGGTTCAATTGTCTTCATCTACATAGTAATTACGCCGTATTAGGTACATGCTTGAATAATCAATGTCAAGCCCTAAATCCGCAGCAATTGAAGACCAATCTGAAGGCATGAAGCTGAATTCAATTATACGCATAACTTTGCGTAACTCACACCCCCGAGATCTTCTTTCTTATAGTAGACTTATTATAGCAATCGTGATAATCAAAGACGCATCCATAACAATAACAAATATATATTTCTCAACCATCAAACCCGGCGTAAGGATACCCAGCGGGGACACATGTCAGCAGAGGACAGATGGTCCAATTGGTTCTAAACATTGACGTTCCGAACGGCAACCCTTAGGAAATGAAGAAATTATTAGGTAACTTCGTTTCTGCGTGTTTGTGACATGCTGTATTAATTCACAATATATAGTATTAAATAGACTTAATTAACGGGGGTAAGGAAGAATGTTCAAGAACATGAATATGAGAAAGAAGGTCATGTGCTCCATGTTCCTGGTGGCCGTTATTGTCTTGATTGCAGGCCTGGCCGGCATTTACGGCATGAGCTGGATTAATAAATCGCTGAATGAAATCGTCAAGGTCAATTTGCCCGGTATTATTGCCCTGGAGACTATTCATGAGGCGCAGACTGCTATCCAGAGGGATGAACGTACCTTGCTGCGTCGCAGAGTATTGAGTGATGAGGGGAAGGTCCGCCTGACCAAACGCATTGAAGGCGCCTGGAAACGTGCGGACGCAGCATTGAATATCTACGAACCCCTGCCCAAGTCGAAAGAAGCAGCAATCGCGTGGAACAGGTTTAAGCCCGCCTGGGAAACATGGAAAAAGGATCAGCAGAAAGTTTTTAACCTCGTGACGGCGGAAAGACGAACAGCGGCCACTGACATATCACAGGGCGTCGCTTTAGTATCTTTCGATAAGGTGGAAGAACTGATGGGTGAAGTTCTCGCCATCAATGAGAAGGATAGTAAGGCAGCAACCGAAAGAGCAGAGAAAGTCGCCAGTCTTTTAAAAGGGGCGCTGATCGGCGCGATAGTCCTGTCCATTATCCTCGTCGTGGCAATCGTCATACGCATCAACAGGGATATGACCCATGTCATCGTAGGGCTGAAGGACGAAGTCAGGACAATAGTTAACGGCGCCATCGGAGGAAAACTGACGATGCGGGCTGATCCTGAAAAGGTCAACGACGAATTCCGCGATATCGTTAAAGGCTTCAACGACAGTCTCGCTGCCGTCATCGGGCCATTGAACCTCGTCGCCGACTATCTGGGCAGGATCTCCCAGGGCGAGACTCCTTCAGTCATAAGAGACAATTATAACGGAGACTTCAATCTGATAAAAGACAATCTCAATGCCTGTATTGACGCGGCGGCTCAACATAGGAATGCAGCGCAAAAATTGGCTGCTGGTGATTTATCAGGCCAGATTCACGCAAGGAGCGAACGGGATATGATTGCAATAAGTATGAATAATGCCGTTGCAATTTTGGATGATCTGCGAGAAGAAATACAGAGGCTTACGAAGGCATTGCAGGAGGGACTGCTTTCAGAACGTGGCCGCACTGAACAGTTTCAGGGCGCCTATGCCGAAATTATGCAGGGTGTCAATAAGATGGTGGACGCTATCCTCGAAGCCGTCGCCGAACAGTTGAAGGCCGCCTCCGAGTACAAGGAGCGGCTCTCTAAGGGCGAAATTTCTCCGAAGAGCTCCGACATTTACAAAGGCGATCCAACCAATATTTTTTTGGAAATGATTGCTAAGAACAAACCATATCTATAGCCCTATTATTCATGAAAAAAACATTGGAAGCACATGCGAAGAAACGGAGACAGCCGCTCATTATAAATAAACAATCAGTGGCTTTCCCCATTTCCATTTCTACGTCGTCCCTCTGGAGATGAGAAGTTTATAGGAAAGATCGATCAGACTTTAGGCAGAAGACTTGTTTAAAGGAATTCAAGGTTGATTGGCCTCTCATGTCTTGGGAAAGACCTCGATGCAGCGCATGCGATAACATATTATATTCTGCAGAAACATTTGAGCAGCAAATGTGCTGGACCCACATTCATTCGAGTCTCGTTGTGGATTCGGATGAAGAGTCGAAAAAACAAAAAATATTCTTGCTCTGCCGGGAATGTGCTAACAGAATCAATTATGACATAGTCAATTGCACCGGAATCCTACCATAAAAACCGCACAGGTTTTAGGGGGCATGTCAATAAGCTGAGGAAGGATTTAGCCGGATTCGACCATCGTGAAAAATGGTTCAAGGGTCATGGAGGAAAATCCTTGGAGCCCCGATTTCTGGACGTTAAGACACAATATATCAAGAAGGAATAAAGTTTTTCCTAAAAATGCCGATAATGGATTAAAAAGGGCAGTCTGACGTAATGGATATGGCAATTTCAAATGTAAATACGGCGGGGCCAGTGGTTCCTGCAATTACATTGCCGGGTTCGGCCGCTGGAATCAGCCCCCCGCAAAATGACCCTTCTGCACAGGCGTCTCAAGGGCCCAGACCCGTGAGCGGTGAAGCGGCCAATCAATTGCTTCAGAAGGTTCAAAGACAGTTGGACTCCATGAATATCAGTTTAAGCTTCTCATCATATGGAAAAAAAGGTGATGAAATATCTGTAATTGTCACAGATAGAGATACGGGAAAAGTAATTCGTGAAATTCCCCCCAAGGAAATTCAAGACCTACAGACGAAATTAGGGGATATAATCGGCATGATTTTTAGTCATTCTGTTTAAAGAATAATACCGCACCATATTGATCCCAATTGACCGTCATGGGGAGCCCTCAAACTGTGGCACTGCTGCTGGCCGATATGGGAATAATTTTGGGGTCACACCTTCCTGATTCAACAGACGGTCCCAGGACATCCCCTATTAACATTGTTAAACTTGATAATCTCCCTCAAAGACCCGCAACTTCCGAGGGTGGACAAAAACAGTTTCACCCTTTTGCAAGGCAAGTCTTTTAGAAACGTCCCGAGAAAGTTCTACTTCCACGGTTTTTTTGGTTTCACACAGGAACAATTCCACTTTGACCATAGGTCCGATAGTATGGACATGGCGAACTTCAGCCTTGAATGAAGCGCTATTGACCGGCTCCCGTTCCACCTCGATGTCATGGGATCGGACGTACCCAATAACAGGCGAGTCACTGGCATCGAGATTCTCAGGCACCACTAGCTCAACATCACCAAGTGGTTCCAGTTCCTTATGCACTCTGCCATGGAAAAGATTCACATTCCCCAGGAAATCGAACGTAAATGGAGTCGCCGGGTGGTCGTAAACTTCTTCCGGTGTCCCGATCTGTTCGACTTTCCCTTCATTCATGACAACCACCCGGTCGGAAAGTTCCAGTGCCTCTTCCTGATCATGGGTCACGAAGATGCTCGTTACGTGGATTTCATCATGAAGGCGGCGTAGCCAGCGGCGTAGCTCAAGCCGGACCTTTGCGTCAAGAGCGCCGAAAGGCTCATCGAGGAGAAGCACCTGGGGTTCCACAGCCAGGGCCCGAGCCAGCGCTACCCGCTGCCGCTGACCTCCGGAAAGTTGCGCAGGATATTTCTCTGCTAGATGATCAAGCTGAATGAGCCTCAGAAGTTCGAAGACCTTGCTGCCTATCTGCTCTTCTTTTGGGCGGATCTTCCGGGCTTTCACCCTGAGGCCGAAGGCAACATTTTCGAATACGGACATATGACGGAAAAGCGCGTAATGCTGGAAGACAAACCCAATGTTGCGTTCAGCGACATGGCGCTGGTTTACCTCCTCACCATTGAACAGGATCGACCCACTTTCGGGGGACTCCAGGCCGGCAATAATCCTCAGAAGGGTTGTCTTGCCGCAACCGGAAGGGCCGAGAAGAGCCACCAGTTTACCGGACGGAATCATCAAACTTACATCTTTCAGTGCCTTGAAACTGCCAAATTGTTTACTGACACTAACAATCTCTATGTCCATATTACAGTTCCTTTGTGTCTTTGGAAATTATACTAATCGTCGCTCCACCGTAACAATTGCTATTACTTTGCTGTTTGTTTATGACTCTTCTTGCATTTTCCATTCAACAAGGGATTTCACCGCCAGTGTAACGAGGGCAAGCATCGCCAGCAGAGATGCCACAGCAAATGCCGCCACGAAATTGTACTCGTTGTAAAGAATCTCCACATGGAGAGGAATGGTATTAGTCGATCCCCGAATGTGACCGGAAACCACCGACACAGCGCCAAACTCTCCCATGGCTCTGGCATTGCAGAGAATCACGCCGTAAAGAAGTCCCCACTTGATATTGGGCAAGGTAACCCGGAAAAAGGTCTGCAAGCCGCTAGCGCCAAGGGTCAGGGCTGCCTCTTCCTCTTCCCGCCCTTGGGATTCCATAAGAGGAATCAGTTCCCGCGCTACGAACGGGAATGTGACAAAGATGGTGGCAAGGATGACTCCCGGCACTGCAAAAATAATCTTGATGTCATGGTCATAAAGCCATGGCCCCAGCCACCCCTGGAGGCCGAAAATGAGAACATAGACCATCCCCGAAATAATCGGTGATACGGTAAACGGCAGATCAATCAAGGTAATGATCAGGCTCTTTCCGGGGAATTCGAACTTGGCGATAGCCCAGGCGGCCATGACGCCAAAAATCAGATTCAGGGGCACACTGATGGCAGCAACTACGACCGTAAGCTGAATGGCCGAAATGGCATCCGGTTCACGTATTGCCGCCAGATACGCGTCCATCCCCTTCTCGATGGCCTGGGAAAAAAGCGCAGCCAGGGGAATAAAAAGAAAGAGGCCAAGGAAAAGGAGCGCTGTGCCGATCATCAACCACCGCACCAACCGTGGTTCTTCCATTCCCGTCTTGTGCGGCCGTTGACTTCCTTTGATCAATTTCCTGGCAGGATGCATCTACTAATCCTCTCAGTATTCCACGTATCTCCTGCTCCATTTCTGGAGAAGGTTGATGACAAGAAGCATGGTAAATGAAGCCAACAGCATGACCGATGCGATGGCTGTTGCACCGGCATAGTCGTACTGCTCAAGCTTGGTCATAATGAGAAGGGGCGTGATTTCCGAAACCATAGGCATATTGCCGGCAATGAAGATTATGGAGCCGTACTCCCCCACAGCCCGGGCAAACGCGAGGGCAAACCCGGTCAGGACCGAAGGCAGGATGGTTGGGAGCAACACACGGGTGAACGTCTGGAATCGATTGGCTCCGAGGCAGACGGAAGCTTCTTCGATTTCCGTCTCCATTGCCTCCAGGACCGGCTGAACGGTTCGCACGACGAACGGCAAGCCTATAAAGATCATGGCCACGAGAATGCCGAGAGGGGTGTAGGCGATCTTGATGCCGTGGGGCTCCAGCCACTTGCCGATCCAGCCATTCGGGGCATAGATCGTAGCCAGCGTGATCCCGGCCACCGCAGTGGGAAGGGCAAAAGGAAGATCTACCACAGCATCCACGATCTTCTTCCCCGGGAAACGGTAACGGATCAGGACCCAGGCGACAAGCAACCCGAATATGCCATTGATCACCGCCGCGGCAAGTGCCGCCCCGAAAGTTATCCGGTACGAAGCGACCACCCGGGGAGAGGTGACGGCCGCAACAAAATCGGCCCAGGAAAGGGTTGCCGCCTCGAAGAAAAGCGCCGAAAGCGGAATGATGACAATCAGGCTGAGATAAAGGATGGTGTAACCCAGTGTCAGTCCGAATCCGGGGATAACACTGTGCTTGGTCACTGATTTCATCTTATATTCCTTGACGGGTGTTCTATTGTTTGCCTTTAGATCGTTTATTTGACAGGCGCGTATATCTGGTCGAACATGCCGCCGTCGTTGAAATGCTTCTTCTGCGCCGTTCGCCAGCCGCCGAACTGTTCATCGATCATGAAGAGCTTCACTTTGGGGAAAATCCTGGCGTTCTTCTGGGCCACTTCCTTCAGCCGCGGACGGTAGTAATGCCTGGCGGCAATCTCCTGCCCTTCCTTGGAATAGAGGTATGCGAGGTATGCCTGGGCGACCTTGCGGGTGCCCTTCTTATCAACCACCTTGTCCACGATCGTTACCGGCGGTTCGGCCAGGATACTTAAAGACGGTACGATGATTTCGAACTTGTCCTTGCCCAGTTCGTTTACAGCAAGAAACGCCTCGTTTTCCCATGCCAGAAGGACATCGCCAATCCCTCGCTGGACAAACGTAGTCGTAGAACCACGCGCTCCGGAGTCAAGTACCGGCACATTCCTGAAGAGTTTGGCGACAAAATCTTTCGCCTTCGCCTCATTCCCTCCCTTCTGCTTCAGAGCATATCCCCATGCAGCCAGGTAATTCCATCGCGCACCACCTGATGTTTTAGGATTCGGTGTAATGACTTTGATGCCCGGCTTGATAAGGTCATTCCAGTCCTTGATCTTTTTCGGGTTTCCCTTTCGCACGAGAAAAACAATTGTGGATGTATAAGGTGAACTGTTGTTCGGCAGGCGCTTCTGCCAGTTTTCAGGTAACAGCTTCGCCTTGTCATGAATCTCGTCGATGTCGTATGCCAAGGCAAGGGTCACCACATCCGCCTCAAGCCCATCGATCACCGCACGTGCCTGCTTTCCCGACCCCCCGTGGGATTGTCTGAACGTAACATTCTCCCCGCTACTTTTTTTCCAGTATTTTGCAAAAGCGGTATTATAATCCTGGTAAAGCTCACGAGTAGGGTCGTAAGAGACATTGAGCAGGTTAACGTCCGCCGGCACCGCTGCCGGAAGGAATAAGGCGAAGACCAGAATGATCGTAAACAAAATGTTTCTTCTTGCCATAATGCGCTGCTTTGAGTTGTTTAATTTGGTATTTCTGGATGCCCGATTGAGTCCGGCATGATGAAAGAACGATAAACTCTCAACTTTTCGACTGCCTTTCAGCCTGTATGCCCGCTTGCCATCGATGATGTAATTATGACACCATGACTCACAATCTCACACTTCAATCATATTGTTTTCAATCAGCCATCTTTCCTGAAAGGCGCGCCTTGCCGCCCAACCCACATCATTTATGAACCAGGCGTTAACGGAGCCCCCGACAACGGCGCCAATTGCCGGGACGGCCTGGAGGGCTTTGCGCTTGGTGATGTTAATCCCCAATTGTCTTCCCAACTTGTTCATGCTGATCAGAACCGCTTCCTTGCCTAATTGCTGCTGCGCGGCCTTCTCCGCTATGGTCTTCACTGTCTGTTTGGCAATCATCACATCGATGGCCCGCAGCATTTTAACCGCTTCAGCTTTTTCATTTGTCGTATTGGCGCCAGCTGCGGATAGCAGGGCCAAAACAAAGCGCTTATTTTTTTCATCCTTGGTCCTGTATCCGTAACAGAGGCCTACCTTATGAACGGTCCGCAAGGCAAACGTAATTATAAACGGGATATCCAGCGCCAATCCATAGATCCCCAACGTACCCGACCCGACGCCTTCTGCAGAGGCAATGCCGATAGCCCAATTGTGTATTTCATTGGCCAATTTATCTGACAGCATGAGGCCTTTACTCTTCAGGACATCAATATCCGACACCTCCCCTTTGCGCAGGATGTCGCCTTCATCGGCCAACCATTCCGCCGCCCAACTTGTACCGTCGATGGCGCTCCGTAGGGCTGACTTAGGTACTATGGCCTGAATGAAAATGGATATGGGAAACATCACGTAACTTAAAGCCGTATTGACTACGTTTGGTCTTTCCATTCTCCATTCATTTATCGCGCGTATCTGTTCCTGTTCATATTCGCCCAGGTTCATAGTGCTCACTTTTTTTATACTTTCACTCCATAGATATCAGCGGCAATATCCTTCTCCAGGGCAATCTGCGTATTCTCGATCTGAATGACATACGCAGGAAACTTCTGGCGGATCTTTATCGTTTTCCCCGGAGCAACGCCAAAGGAAACGAGCTTGCCAATCAAGATCGGATCACTTTTTCTGATGAAGGATATCCTGATCTCATCGCCCACCTCCAGCGCATCAAACGGTTTAACAGCCATGGTTACGGAATTCTCGGCCCTTTTGCAGCAATCTCCTTCAGGTATAGTGGAACCGTGGGGACATTCCCGCGGGTGCCCAAGCAAAGTGCAGATCGCCTCTGCAAGCCCGGGAGCCAGGGTATGCTCATACTCACAGGCCGACTCTTCCATTTCCTCAAAAGACATGCCCAGAACATCGACGAGGAGCCTTTCAGCCAACCGGTGCCTGCGGATAATAGGCCCCGCTTGCACTTTTCCCTTGGCAGTCAGCGCGATCTCCGTGCCACTTATTTTCACGAGACCGTTTCTTTCCAGCTCCGACAAGATTTCGTCATCTACAATATATCCGGCGGCATTCTCATGCTCTTTTTTTACATTTTCTATGGTGCATCGACCTTTTTCCTCAAACGTCCAGATCGTCTCGATAACCTCATCCGTTACATATACGATTTTCATAAGCCACCCCTAAAAAGTAAAATGATTCCATCGCAAGAAATAGTTCATGATGCCGCCGGTGAGAATGGCGCAGGCCGTAACTGAAACAATAATGGCAAGGGCTTTCTTCGTACCCTGCTCTTTGATGATGAGGAGGAAATTCGTAACACAGGGGATAAAAAGGATTGTGACGATCATCGCGACCACCAGTTGCAGATGGTCCATCACGCCCGTATCCACCATTTTTTTCAAGACGGCGATCCCCGCCTCGCCCCTTATGAAGCCCATGATCAGGGATTCGGCAAACTGCGGAGGCAACGCCATAAATCCCTTCACAACGGGCGCAGCGAAATCCTCCACCAACGTCAGCGCGCCGATTTTTTCCATAAAAAAAAGTCCCAGGGCGCTCAGGATAAATAGTGGCAACGCCTCCCGGAGAAACATCTGAGACCGGTAGAATGTCTGTTTTATCACATTTCCCAAGCTCGGGATACGTATCGGAGGGATCTCCATGATAAAATGGGAATTCTTGACCGGCATCAGCTTGTTAAGGATAAATCCGGAGGCCATGGTCAGAGCAAAAACAACGCCGAACACCACCAGAAAGGCGGCAAAAGAAACCTGGGCCATAATAACCAAAATCAGACTCAACTTGGCGGAACAGGGAACGCCTAAGGATAGCAGAAAGATGGCAATAAACCGCTCTCTTTTGCTATCCAGGACTCTTGTGGATATCGTGGCCATCGTGACACAGGAAAAGCCGAGAACCATCGGGAGCACCGCCTTGCCGTTGAGACCGATTTTTCTAAAGAGCCTGTTCAGGAGGATGGAAAGGCGGGAAAAATAGCCTGAATCCTCGATAAATCCGAAGGTAAAGAAAAAAACGACGATGACGGGCAGCACCAGACCGAAGGCAGGAATCAGGGCCATGGCGTAAAGCCCGTACTCTCCAACAAGCAGATCTCGTAAAAATGGAAAAGGGATCATGGCCACCACATGGTTCAGGTGGGGCCCCAACATGTCGCCGAAAAAATCTTTCACGAGGAAATCAACCACGAAGCCTGCGGCAAATTTACCGACAACAAAATAGATCGCGGTCAGCAGAATGAACAGAATCAGGGATCCAGCTACGGGAGTCAGCGCCAGATCGCCTATCCTGTTTAAAACCGGAGTGGAGGTAACAGGGGTGAAATAAACAGACTCCGCGTACAAGCCCTCTGCCCAGACATCGCTTGCATGGGAGATGATCTGGTCAAGGGGTCGGTAGAATGATCTTCTTGCCTCTTCTATCAGGTGAAGGGTGGCCTTGTCATCGACGAGTCCACTTCTCTGCAATGCCCATCGTGAGGTCTCTTTGTCGCCGGCGAGGGAAAAAAGCGCCAATGCCCGTTTTCCCCATTGCGCGTCGGCCTTGCGTGAATCCTTCAGCTTATCTGCCATAAGCCCGACGAGGCCTTGCACGGCGCCGGCAAGTCTCGCCGGTAATCGGGAAGGGTAAGAGGGTTTCAGAGCCTTGTCCAGAGCCGAAATCACCGCGGCGATGCCCACCCCTTCCGATGCGACGGTCTCAATGACGGCAGTTCCCAGCATATCTTCCAGTTTGTGCCGCTTAACCTTTATCCCCTTCTGTGCCGCCTCATCCACCATGTTCAGGATAAGGATCAGGGGGATGTTCAATTCTGCCAGCAGGGAAGTGAGGGCAAACGATCGCTTCAGATTCTTGGCGTCAGAGACTTGAACAATCAGATCCGGTTTCTCGTCGAGCAGGATGTTCCGCGCCACATTTTCATTGTCAGCACTGGAAAAAAGACTGTATACGCCGGGGATGTCGATTATTTCGACTTCTTCCCCTTCGATTTTCAAGCCCCCCCTTTTCACCTCCACGGCTGATCCGGGGTAAGTGGATATACGAACCTTGCTGTTGATTAATCGACTGAAGATTGTACTTTTACCGACATTCGGCAATCCTATCAGTAAAACACTCTTCAATATCTATCCCTTTTGTTTGATATCGGAATAAGCGCCGCAGCCATCCGCTTCATTTCCTGACTTTGCGGCAAGTCTGGAGACAGGGCCACAAAGGGTGTGATCCGGTTTACAGAGTTGCGAATATCCTCACTTGTTGCCATGGTTCCTAAAATCGTGTTTTCTATATGCAGATACTGTCCTACTACCTTCTGAAGGGTTTGAACAATTTTTACATCCTTGTCGTCATTTACCATATTGCCGACAATCTTGAAGCGCTGACGAGCCAGAACGACGGCAAAGGCACGGCGGGCTGCATGGCTCCCTTCTAAATTGCCGATGAGGCTATGCAGCTTCTGTGGATTAGAACCAGTCTGCTCCAGAAGAGTATCAAGTCTGCCGGTGCATTTCAGATCATGAAGGAACGCCGACTTGATGAACCCATAGGCATTCTGCAACGAGGTTACCTGGGGCGTCACGACGATAATCTTTTCATCGGCAAGGCGGTACAGATCGAGCGTTTCATCGCTCATACCGGCGCCCAGGTCGATCACCAGGCAGTCGGCTTCGATCTGTCCGATATCATCGAGCAGGCGGGACATCCCCGCTGCCAGCAGGGCATCCACATTGTTCTGTGCACCGCAGAGCAGGCGCAAACCGGGATAGGCGGTGGAAACCGTGATCTCGTGAAGGGATCGCTCTTTACGCAGGTACTCCTCAAGGGAGCTGTCGATCCTTGTTATACCCAGCAGGGTATTACAATTGCTGTTGCCGATATCGCCGTCCAGGAGGGTGATTTTTTTCTCCATGCGCGATAGCGCGAGGGAAAGATTGACTGCGACAATGGTTTTGCCGATGCCACCTTTGCCTCCACCGACAGCAATCGTTCTCCCCGCTCTTCCCCTGGCCACGTCCAGGGAAATCGCTTCTTCTGGCCCCTGAATTGCTCCCGGATCACCATCCCGCCGCACAGGCCGTGACCAAGCCTTCTCCTTTTTCCTGTACCCGCTCGTGCCCTTCAGGGTATCAGCGTAATCAATCCATATTCTGACGATTCTGCCACCGTCATCAGCGCCCTTCAGGCTCTCGTCACGTTCATACCGTGCGAGTTCGCCAATGAGTTCTGCCTCATTGCCTGTCGCGAGATCGCGGAGCACAAACTCAAAGCTCCCTCCCCTTAACTTACCGATGGTTTCATCCGCAAAGCCGTCTGCACACTCTACCTGCAGACCAGAGGCTGTTAAAGACACGA
>JBEKXK010000064.1:0-20966 GCA_049512055.1 Syntrophales bacterium
CCTCCAGTAAAATAGCTTCGTTCGAATCAACCTTGCAAGTGCAAACTCATTCCCATCTGAGAAGGTTTATGATACCGTACGAGTTACTGAACAAAGCAGTGGGAAGAGGATCTACTCTACAAACCATGCTCTCTGGCATTAGGTGAAACACAGATTCTCTCCTCCCATTTTACCCCGGCTTCCCACCCGGCAGTTTATAACATTCATTAAGCCATAAGAACACAAGGTGTTGTCGAGGATCTTGTTCCCATGTCTTCCTTCCTGTACTGTTGTTTTTCCAATTCTGTCCACTCAGTCAACCTTTCAAATCGTAATCGTTATTTTGCAAACAGAAAAGGCAGAGCCATTTCTGACCTGCCTTTCTGCAATAAGTAGATTATGTATTTTGTTAATTCTGAAACTTTCTCCTGAGTCCTGCCAATCCAATCAATCCAAGTCCGAGAAGAAGCATGGTAGCGGGTTCGGGAACGACGGATATCACCTGCCGATCCATATAAAGCAAAGAGAAGACGATCAGGATAATATAGGCATTGATTTCCTCGATCTTGAATTCCCGAATCTCTTTACCGGGCTTATTTTCCATGTGATGATCCTCTCGATGGCTGATTATAAATGTCCTTACATTCACCGAAAAGAGGGGACAGCATCTTGACCATCCCCTCTGCATTCCCGTAACAAAGCCACCTCGATCACCAAACCTTTTTTGCCTCTTCGTCCATACTGTATTCCTCAAGCTTTTCCTTCGTGGGGATGCCCTTCACCGGGTCAAAACCCACCAGATCATAGAATCGCGCTTTCATCTCCTCAAAGTTCATTTCGATGCCAGCCGGTTCACCGTCCTTGGCGGGCTCCAGCATCCTCGGTGTCAGCTTGTCATCATCCGCAGTGAGGCCATAGCGATAATTAATGAGCCGCTTCAGATAAAAGATCCGCCGACCCGCTTTCAACATATCCTCAATATCCCATCCGTAGCCTGCGACATCATTGAACAGGCTCAGCCAGTCAGCGATGGTGAGGGCATCGGCAAAGGCGCACCAGCAGGCACTGTTCTCAAGAGCACCAAAGGTGATAGACACAACCGCTGCCTCCGGTTTGTTCTCATCGTTTTTGGGCTCTAAGATATAGTCAAATCCAATCTCCGGGTAGTATCTGGCCCCCATTTCCACATACAGCATGGGATCTGCCACGTGGCAGGCCCCTCTGGGGCTCATCGCGTAGGTCAAGGCCATACCGTGTCCACCCCCTCGCGGGTCATGCATAGGCGCTTCCAGCCCCTTGCTATGGACAGTGTATTCCAAGCCCTTGCCAAGTTTTTTTGCGGCTGCCACACTACCATCGGCCAGAAACGCTCCCAGTTTGCCCTCCCTCTTTGCAATTTTGGGCAGAATCACGTTGATGACCGTATCCATGTCACCCCACTTGATCGGAATTCCATCGGTATCGGCCAATGTAAGGTCTCCTCTTTCAAAGGCCTCCATGGCCCAAGCGAGAGTCCCGCCGGCAGAGATCGTGTCCAGCCCCAGATCGTTGCATACCCGGCCTGCTTTACAGGTGGCCGCAAGATCGATGGAACCGATGAGGGTTCCGAAAGCGACGATGGTTTCATATTCTGGTCCCGGCCCTTCCGGTACGGCGAACGGTCCCTCCTTGACCTCCACAATCCTCTTGCAGGCGATGCCGCAGAAGGCACAAGCGCTACGCTTCGTCAGGTAAGCCTCGCTCAGGGTGCTTCCAGAAAGGGCTTCCGCGGCCTCCTCCCAGAAGTTCGATTGCCAGTTTTTCACAGGAACATCCCCGGAATAAACACCGCCCATCAGGTTCGCGGCCGTCCCATCCGTGTGTAGGAGGGTCGCAGGCAAGGCCTCCACGATCCGTTTGTTGAGATCCTTCCGGAAGGCTTCATATCCGGCCTTGTTCGCCACTTCCATGTCTTTCTTAGAGGCTTTGACCACGATGGCCTTGAGATTCTTGGATCCCATGATGGTGCCGAAACCGGCCCGGCCCGTCACGTCATGGCCGTCGTTCAGGATGATGGCATACTTGACAAGATTTTCCGCTGCGGGGCCGATCACCATGGTTCGGTGATCCTTGCCGAGCTTCTCCTTCAGGGCCGCGGTGACCTCTTCTGTTCCCCGGCCCCAGTATTCCCTCGCATCGAGAATCTGGACAGAATTATCCCTGACCAAAAGATAAGCAGGATCGGCCGATTTGCCGGTGATGATGAGACCATCATAGCCCGCATATCTGAGTTCCGGAGCAAAATAGCCTCCACAGGATGAATCACCCCAGTGCCCTGTCAGCGGTGAACACCCAGCTACACCGTTGCGGCTGGCACCGGAGATCTTGAGGCCCGCAAAAGGCCCATTCATGAAGATCAGCATGGCTTCCGGGGCAAGGGGATCGATATCGAAGCGTCCTCGCTCCCAGAAAATCTTTGCAGCCAGACCGCTACCCCCGATGTATTGTTTGTAGTACCCTTCCGGTAATGTCTCGATCTGGACACTGCCGCTCGTCAGGTCCACATTGATGACCTTCCCTGTGTTCGCTTTCATAATTCTACTCCTGTAAAATAGGCGATAGATCAGGAACCACCCGGTTGAAAACTAGCCAACGCGTCAGGGGCAGAGGAGCCCATAATCCCCCCTGCAATCAAGCACGCCTACCGCTTGAAACATGTGCCGGACAATATGGAGACGACCTGAGAGATGCCGTCTTATTTCGTCATCTTGTCTTCCCAGCCCAAATCCTTCAGGACCTGCTCGTAGACCACAGCCACCTTTTTCAGCTTGGGAGCCAGCTTCAGCAGTCCCGTGGCGGAACCCTTGACCTTGATCTGTCCCCTGGTGATGGCCATTACGGGGTTGAGCTTGTTTGCCCAGGATAGATGGGCGTTGTCGGCGGAGAGGCTCATCGTGAGGTGAGGTTGCTCGGCGGGCTTGCCTGCATCGACGATGAACTTTCCGTCGCGGCTGTCGACGTAGAAAGAACAGTTAGGGCCATCCTGGGTGTAATCGAACCAAATGAGCTGATTCACCTTCTTCATGCCGTCGATGAATTCCTGGTCCTTGGAGAGCTTTTCCCAGAGGGTTACAAACGCCTTAACGGGTTCTGTCTCGTTATTCCAATACTTCATGGTTTCCTCCTTTTTGAGTTATCGGGCTTTCATATATAGATTGTACACGTCGTCCTCTTCCAGATCGCGGGGGTTGTAGGGAAGCTGGGAATCCCCCATTGCAAGATCAATCAGAGGCTGGAGAGCATCGCGGCCTTCGGGAACACCAAAATCTTTCAGGGTTTGTGTCAAGCCGACAGACTTCTGCAGGTCTTTCACTGCCCGAACGGCGGCCTTGGCTGCCTGATCAGGAGTCATGCCTTCGACGTTCACCCCCATGGCATCAGCGACCAGGACGAAGCGATCCGGCTTCTCTTCCAGATTGTAGCCCATCAGATGGGGCAGCATGATGCTGTTGGCCAGACCATGAGGAATCCCGTAAAGTGCCCCCAGGGCGTGGGCTGTGGCATGGACCCCGCCAGTGAAGGCGTTGATGAAGGACATACCTGCCATGTTGCTCGCGATCAGCAGGTAACCCCTCGCCTCGACATTCTCCGGGTTTTTCATGACTTCGGGAAGATATTTCGTGATGATCCGGACCGCGTGCAGCCCCAATGCGTCCGAGATAGGATTCGCACTGCTGGTGGTGATGGCCTCGATCGCATGCGTCATGGCATCCATGGCCGTGAAGGCGGTGATCTTTGGGGGAAGCTTCACCGTCAATTCAGGGTCCAACATGGCGATATCCGCGTTGCAGAAAGGATGTGCACACGCCACCTTTACTTTGTCTACATCGTTGAGGACAACCATAGCGAAGGTCACCTCTGCCCCGGTTCCTGCCGTGGTCGGGAAAGCGATGTGCGGTGGCAATGGTTTGGCCCCGTCAAACAATCCAACCTGCTCCGCAAGGGGCGAAAAATCATCGAGACCTCCACCAATCAGAATGTTAACGGCCTTGGCGGTGTCCATAACACTGCCGCCTCCTACGACCACCATGCTGTCAGCGTCGCACTTCCTGTAAAAAGCCGCCCCCTCGTTGATCAGATCGAGGCGGGCGTCCTGCACGATCTTGTCGTAGACACCGACCAATTCCAGGCTGGAGGCTTTTATCGCTTCGATCACCATGTCCGCCACACCAGCCTGAATGAGTCCCTTGTCCGTGTAGAGGACCACCTTCTTGCCTCCCAGCTTCTCCATCTCAAAACCCAATTCTTCTCTTACTCCGGCCTTGTACATGACTCGCGGCCGGTTTACCCAGGAGAAGAACGGTTCAAATAGAATATCGGGATACTTCATACCTGCCTCCTTTCAATGATTAGAATTAGACCTTGCATTGCTTAGCTTTATGGCATGACGCGTAAAATATTTTTGAATAGTACGAGCTTATTATGAAGCACTCGGACAACCAAGTCAACATGACAGTTTGGGGTGAAATGTACAAATGATTGATGACCTATTTTCAGTTCATATAGAACTCGGTTTTTATTCCTGCTATAAACAATAAGATCTATATTGAAAATTATGATCCTTTCTCCCCGTAATGTTCAACTTTTTATTTCATACTGGTGTAAAGACTTGTAGGTGTAACAAATACTATCCTTTCTATCTCGTGCTTCCTGTAATGCTGTTCTTCTAATTTTGCCTGTCTGTACAACATTTCATTCGTTTATTATCAACTCCATAAAAAGGGTCAGTTTCCCGACCTCTTATAGTACCACTTTTCCTGCCGCTTCCGTGGAGGCGTGAAGTCAGATGGTTGCCCCAAGGGGAACCATCAATATGAAGGTGCTGACATGTCAGGAGATGGTCTGGGGATGAAACACCTTGACAAAGGGGTCTGCCCCTGATAAAAAAAAATCTATTTTCCCTTGGCCGTCGATGGAGAACCCTGCACAATTTCTGTCTACGGGCGTTTTTGTCTGCCAATTCCCTTCCCAATCAACGTGACTTTTAAAAATCGTGATACTAAGAACTGGACAGCTAACCTGATAGAAAAATAATTCATAAGGTCTTTAACCCTGCGTGAGGGTAATACGGACTGATTATCGAAACCCCATTTATAGAAAGAGGCGGGGTTTCATATTTGTGCTTGACGACTTCCTGAAAGTATTGCTTGACCATCTTGAATTTGGCTATATAATTCAACCAATAATCCATCATCTGAGCCGTCTTATAAAGTCAGTATGAACCGCGACCTTTGCCCCAACGATGGTAGAAATCCTATTGACATAGGACACCTTTCAAACTTGACCGATAAATGTTGAAATGTTTTACACAGACAGAGGTAGTCTGCGTTTACGGTTTTATACAGACTGTATAAACATTGTTCGGTGCAACAAGTGGGAAGTTGAAATTTGGTTTGTGCAGGGTTGACTGATGAAGAAAAGTCCTTTCTTCGTGATATTCTATTCTTTCCTTCTGCTTTTTTTGACATGCTTTGAAAGTGGTTGCGGTTCCTCATCTGGAGAAGGAAATTCAAATGTCAGTGATTTATGGGTCAGTATCCCATCTGGTGCACCTGTAAGTACTGATCACACTGCTATCTGGACCGGTACTGACATGATAGTATGGGGAGATACTCGCCTCAATAGTGGCGGTAAATATAATCCTCAATCTAATTCATGGAATACAATATCCATAGCGAATGCGCCTCAAGAACGCACGCTGCATACAGCGATCTGGTCCGGCACAGACATGATAGTATGGGGAGGAATCAATTTTAATACGATTCTAAATACTGGAGGGAAATATAATCCTGCAACAGATACATGGAGCCCTGTATCAACAATAAATGCACCTAGCGCCAGGAGAAATCATTCAGCAGTCTGGACTGGAACAGAAATGATAATTTGGGGTGGAGTTGATGCAAATGCTCCTGGTTTTCACGTAACTGATACAGGGGGAAGGTATAATCCCCTAACAGATACATGGATTGCAACTTCAACAGTAAACGCTCCCCCTGCAACATCTGATCAAGCAGTTTGGACTGGAACAGAAATGATTGTATGGGATGGCACAACTGGTGGAAGGTATAATCCTCAAACTGATACTTGGCAAAATATGTCTACCCTAAACATACTTACTCCAAGAACTGGCTTTACAGCTGTATGGTCAGGATCTGAAATGCTTATTTGGGGTGGAAGAGCTGGAGCAGGGAATCCGGTAGTTAATTCAGGAAGCAAATATAATCCGCTCACAGATTCATGGAGCCAAATTTCATCAGTAAATGCCCCTTCAGCAAGAGAGATGCACACGGCAGTATGAGCAGATAGTAAAATGATAATCTTTGGAGGACTAGGTGAAAATGGAACAGGAAGCACAATTTCAGACAATTCTAGGTATAATCCATCGACCGATACATGGGCTTCCATATCTACAATTAATGCCCCTTCTTCCAGATTTAAACATTCAGCAGTTTGGTCAGGCAAAGAAATGATAATTTGGGGCGGATGGGATGCTCTTACTGGGTTTGCAACAAACAACGGTGGGAAATATATACCATAGGTATGATCTAGCTTTAAAGTTAGATTCACAGTAAGTTCGATCTTAATCAACATCAAGCACCGAACAAACGGATTGACAAGAACTTCGTCTGGTCATCCTGCGGTTACATTCTTTCAGTCCGAAATCAACGCTGCCTAATATATCTCAGGCTCACACTTTGGTAGGTCGAAGCAATAATCTACTTCAGTACAAAAATAACTTTTCCATTCATTGCACATTTTCATCTTTGCTCGTGACTCATAGGTGAACGAAACAGACCACCTCTGTTACTAACTTTCTGAAGTCAAGCATAAGGTAAATTTGACGGGGCTACGTTCCGTCAATCGGAGATCAATGACGAATTCTTTTGTCGGGACCATGACTATTCCTGAGATGAACACGCTATTTTGGTGTTAGTATCTTATGAGCCCGCTATAGCCTTAATCACCTCCAGAAAGCAGTCCATTTCCGCATCGGTTCCGATAGTAACCCGGATAAAGTTATCAATCTTAGGTTTATTGAAATACCGGACAAGAATGCCTTTTTCTCTCAGCCGCTGGAACAGGAGACCTCCTGGGCATTGCTCACTGCTGATAAAGATGAAATTTGCCTGCGAAGGAATCACCTTAAAGCCCATTTCCTTAAGCCGGGCGGATACCCGTTCACGGCTCTTCATAATTTTAGATCTTGTTTCCTGAAAATAATCGTCATCTTTAATTGCTTCCCGGGCGCCGGCCAGTGCCAGACGATCAACCGTATATGAATTAATCGAATCTTTGACCCGAATTATTCCTTCAATCAGCTCTTCATTGCCCAGGGCGTACCCTACCCGCAATCCCGCGAGTGAATGTGATTTGGACAGAGTCTTGATTACCAGCAAATTCGGATGATCATTAATCAGCTTTACCGCAGATTGGCCGCCGAAGTCTACGTAGGCCTCATCAATGATGACCACACTGTTTTCGTTCCGGCTGAGGATCGCTTCTATAGTTTTTTCGGAAACACCTTTTCCGCTGGGTGCATTGGGATTGGCAATAATAATTCCGCCATTGTCCTGATAGTATCCTTCCTCGGGAATATTAAATTCCTCATCCACGGGAATAAGACGGTAGTTGGTATTAAACAAAGCGGCGTAAACGGGATAAAAGCTGTAAGTTACTTCAGCGAAAAGAACAGGTTTGCCTGCCGGTTCAAAGAAGGCCGGAAAGGAAAAAGCCAATAACTCGTCGGAACCGTTGCCAATAAAAACATTGTTTTTTCGAAGGCGGTAGTATCCGGCAATTGTTTCTCTCAGTTCCTCTCCCATCGGGTCCGGATAGAGCCGCAAAGTTTCATCGGCCGCATTCTTAATTGCCTCGATCGCACGGGGAGAAGGCGGATAAGGATTCTCATTCGTGTTCAGTTTAATGTATTTCCGGTCTTTCGGTTGTTCACCGGGGGTATAGGGTTTGATATTTTTTACCGTATTACTCCAGTATCTACTCATAATAATCATCCACTTCTTTTAGGAAATCATTAATATATCGGGATACAAAATAGAAGATATTATCGGAAATTTCCATTCTTATTTTTGCATCAAGAATTGGTTGGGTATTGACTGTGGGCTTGATCGTATCTACCCATCTACACTTCTGTTGATACCTGTGAACTGATTTCCTCGACGGTGCTGTAAATATCTTCGATACTTCTTGTTTGCGGCCTGATTCACGTCTATTTAACTTCCTGAACCAGAGCACCCTGCAGTTTTGACAGATCTACATCCTTTCAAATGATTATAAATGAAAGTTGTCCCTTGACTTTTCAAAGAATTAGGGGCACAAGAAGGAGCATATTTAAATAGGACATCGGCAAAAGGTTAACAATTAATCTTAACCCTTTTTGTAAGGGCGGTGCCATGAAGAGACTAACGAAACCCCGTTTCTCAAAAGAGAGCGGGGTTTTTTAATTTTAAAAAAAAGGAGGCGAAAACATGAAAACACAAGCAGTAATTCTTCTGGCGGTTATATTTATTTCTACAGTTGGTTGTGCTTCTTCTCCCTTAAGGATGCCTACTCCCAATACTTTGGTTCCCAACACGGACTATCAAATTCTTGGAGAAGGAGAAGGTGAAGCTACGGGTATTATGCTTTTTCAATTTATTCCAATAGGTCAGAATGACCGTTTCGAATTAGCCTACGAGAGGGCGGTGAAAAGCAAAGGTGGAGATCGACTGATAGATCCTGTGATCACAGAAAAATGGTTCTGGGCATGGATTTTAAACGGCTATACCACCAAGGTGAAGGGGACCGTAGTAAAAGATCTTAAAAAATAGAGCTAAGTATCTCCTCCTTTTTAAGAAGGAAGAGAGCAATTCGGGAGACACCATACTCAATTATCTCTTGTACGCTGTGGTGAATCAGTCTGGAATTAAGTATGGTGTCCCCGGAATTTAATTATCGCTTCTCTGAAGCAGTTGATTTCGGCGGGAATCAAACAAAGCTTTGTTGCAGGCGAAGAGCAATTAGACAGAAGGGCAAGTGGATCAACCTAACAATACTCCAGCGGATGTCGTGCAGCCACCACTGACCTAAATCATTGGTCGAATAGGAGGAGGGATAGAATGAGCCAAAACTACCGTGTTCATTACCGCAAAGGCGATGTCGACATTGAAGTCGAGTCAACTGATAAAACCTACGTCAACGAAATGCTTAACAAGTTGCTCGAGACAACTCCGGTGCCTGCCCGTAAGCAAGAGGGACGCTCAGCGCAAAGGAAGCAAGCACGATCCAAGGCTAAGGATGTTACAGGAGAACGGGGCTCTAAACTACCCAGCATCGATGTTCCTGGCATCGTTGCCAAGATACATGAAGCCGACAATTTCGGAGACATCGAGAAACACATTCTGAACAAATCCGCCCAACTGCCAAGAATACTTCTTGTCTGCCACTTTGCACACGAGCGTGGGCATGAGTGGGTGACAACGGGAGATATTGAATCTCTGACAGACGAACTTGGCACGAAAATCTCTACGACCAATGTAGGGCATACCATTTCTGCAAATCGCAAGTATTTCACCGCCGGAAAGGTCAGAAAGCGAGGCGCGATAGTACCATACAAGATCAATCGCCAGGGAAAGCTTGCGTTGGACAAATACATAGCCCCGGAGAAGTCATAAGCCATGCCTTCATTGGACAAATCAGTAATTCTTGCGGGCGTCAGCCCGCCATTGGACCGTCGCCTTGCGGAGCAGATGTTCGACGAGTTTATCTCTCTTGAGAGACGCTATGTACTCCGGGAGTGGGAACCCGCAACTCTCGATGGGGGTCAGTTTGCGGAAGTTACGTCTCGCCTCATTTACCATCAGGATTCGTCGAACCTGAACCGCCGGAAATCCGTGCATGATTGCCTTTCTTACATCGAGTATTCCAATAATTCGAATCCACACCACTTTCCGGAACGGAAGGCATCGCTCCATCTTGCTAAAGTCATAAGGACTATCTACAAGTTCCGTTCAGATCGTGGTGCTGTCCATATTGATCCCGATTACACGGCCAATCATCTCTACTCGAAGCTTGTCCTTGAGAACTCTCGCTGGGTGCTATCGGAAATCCTGCGAATATTTTGGACAGCCGATCGTAGTTTGGTCGCCAAAGCGATACGGCAGATAGTGCAGTACGATGTTCCATGCATCGGTGTGTTTGAGGGGAAGCCGCTTGTTCAGCGTACGGATTGCACACCGGAAGAAGAGGTTCTCATTCTGCTACACCACGCCGGAGAACAAGGCCTCAGTCGAAACGATCTTGGCCGTTTTGTCATGAAGTCGCCGTCAACAATAACGCACGCAATCGATCGCTTGGTCTCGCCGCGCTTGCGCCAGATCGTCAAGTTGGCAAATGGCAACTACAGGCTCACAGATCCCGGTGTACGCCGAGTGATCATGGAGCTGGCAGATAAGCTTGTAATATGAATGACGACCGGCGAATAGGTGCAGATGCAGTCAGCGCTTCCATCGAGAGGGGGAAAATATTTTCTCTTGCCGATCAGCACTTCGGGCGGTCGATTCTTAGTTTTAGAGTTGTCAGCAGATATTCTATTCTGATTCACGATAGAGTTCATTCGCTAACTGGAGAATCACAAGATGAGAGCGGAAGATCTTCTCAAACTGTCGCCGGCTTATCAGCATTGGGTGGATGGCCTCTTGGCTAAACATGAGTCATCAAGCCGTCCGGTCTCCATCTGTGGATTCCAGCAGCTGCCGCAGTTCTTCAGTCCTGAGACATTCGCGGCGGCAAGGTATGTGGAGGTCGACAATCTCCCCAATGTCCCATGGCACGAATTCGGCCTACAGGTACCCGAGGGCATGGACATTGATTTCGACGGCGTAACGTTCCGCAACACTTACTTCATTCTACATCGCGCAGCCGGTCAGGAATCACTGCACTTCCACGAGATGGTGCATGTGGTCCAGTGGCAGATATTGGGCAATGATCTATTTCCACTGATCTACGCCCTTGAAGCGTTTGGAGGAAGTTATTCGACAAATTTCTTGGAGTATATGGCCTGTAATGTAACGACGCTGTTTGAAGAGGCCGATGCACCATTCAGAACTGAGCTCTTCGTGGCCGCAAATCTGGGCCAATATCTGCCGGCGATCTTTATCCGGTTTATCAAGGGTGAACTGTGATATGGTCGGTATTGAAGGTCACTACTTTCTTGTTGACAAGAAGTGCAGTCGATAAAGCGGAATCGTGGAATGCCCTTATTATGAGAGCATGGCGATCATTCTTCTCAACGGTCAAAAATCGTTGAGGGAATAAAAGTAGCCTGTCCTCTTATATTCTACTGAAAGCACATCAGTGTCTCATGGATGAAATTCGAAAACAAATTAATTGTGATGTCATCGAAGCGTTTAAGGATGATTATGAAGATAGTCTGAAAATCTTCGCAGCTCTTGATGCGAAGGCGCAAAACACATCGACGATTGCCGGCATATTTATTGCGGCACTATTTGCGTTTCTCAGGGAAAATGAATTGAAATTCTTTGTTGAAAATGTTGGTTTAATCGGGGTGTTGATATTTGTATTTGCAATTGTCTTGCTTATAGCGACAATTGTTCAGTGCATTGTTGCAATGAGAATCCGTGAATTTTATCTTCCCTTGTCAACGCTGGATATACCCGGAATGGTACGGTGTCTAAAATTACTGCCGGATAATGAACTGACTTGCCAGAAGCTTGATTATTATTATAATGACATAGCAAAACGCTGGCAAACCATACAAGAGAGGCTTTTGGACATTATAAGAGGCAAAGGTAACAAGGTATCGATTGCTCAAATAATGTTGTTGTCAGCCATAATCATTTTTGCTGGTTTACTTATATACCTTGTTATTAGAGTATATATGAACCTGTCTGCCCATTAAAAGGAGGTTCTGGTTATGGAACAGGATCAGACTCATCAGTGCATGTATTTTTCTGAAAAAGGAGAGCGATGTCCTAAGTCTGCCGAGAATAAAAGCACCTTCTGCAAAGACCACCAAATATCTCCTAAAAACATATCCGTTGGAGGTGGTTCTTCGGGAGGTGGATTAATGGATAAACAACGATTTGAATAATCGGATTTTTCTCGTCAGTTCTGAAATATTGTGACCTTTTTTCTCTTGAGGTGGCAGTCAGGATCTTATGAGAAAGGCATGACGGGATTATATAAAGGTCAAATCCTTATCCGTGCCAAGAAGCACAGCCGATAAATTACTGTCTGCAAACCGGCGGCTACTTTTCTTTTTCTCAGATATGCGATGAGATCATGAAGGGAGGATGCAGGATGAACAAGAAGGTCAATATCGTCGCGTTATCGAAAATGATGTCTCTATTGCTCTTGTTATCTATAGCGGGATGTTACGAAACCACTCATAATGTAAAGGCTGCAGATGACTTGGCCGGGAAGAAAGTTCTGGCCGGCAGATTCCTGTTTTATGAAAATGACGCCCCCTGGAAAGACTCATCGCTTAAATTTGTCATGTTCTTTAATAAGCAAGGGGATAAGGAAGTGCAGGCACTGGAGCCGGATGCTGACGGCTACATATATATCCCTGTTACAGCAGGAAGATATTATTTTCCGGGCGTAAAAGTAATCGTCAAGATCAATGAAGTATCTAATTTCAACTTCACTGCAATTCCCGCGCTTTTTGTAAACGATAATGATGCGGCGGTTAATTTCGGCACTGTTAGAGTGCAATTTTCTCAAAGCGTGGGTGAAAAGGTTGTAGGAAAGTTGGTGGATCTATCGCGCGCACATATCAGCTTAGCGCATGTTCCGGACTATGACGTCACCCGACTGGAGATTTTGGAAAAAATAGGCGCATCCATGCCAATGAGAGACGCCAAGGTGGTGTTTGTTAAGCGTGCTAAGAAGACAGAAAAAACAACCCCAAAGGAGTAAACATATATCAGGAGAGCTATAACTAACTGGCCATATTGATTGTTGCTGCCGCTTTGCTGTGCACCAGGCCATAAGGAAATGAATATGGCATTAACCATAAGAAGAGCCTTGATTGAGGACGCTGAGACGGTATCGAGATTAACTAAAGAATTGTTCTCAGAACTGGGCCACACACCCCTCATTGCCGACCCGAACCAATCAGTGACGTTCTGCAAGAACATTCTTGAAAAGGATGAGTACGTCGTTTTTCTTGCAGTGGATTCGAAGGGGCTTGCGGGCGGCATCATAACGCTGAGCGAAGGGATTGCGATTTATGCCGGAGGTAGGTTCGGTATTATCAGAGAGTTCTATGTCATGCCTGAAATGCGCTCCGGAGGTGTAGGGAAAGCCCTTTGGGAAAGGGTCAAGAACTTTGCACGGAGCAAAGGCTGGAGGAGGCTTGAAGTAACTCCCCCACACAAAGAAAAGCATGGGCGGACTTACAGTTTCTATGCGAGAGAGGGTTTTTGTGAGGTTGGATCAAGACTCAAGTATGAAAACCTGTATGCCTGACGGAACGAGGTCCAACAAGTCCTTTCGCCGGATTGCTAACGTCCCAGCGACGTTGCAGTATTGAGAGTCAAATCTTTATCCTTGCCAAGAAGTGCAATAGATAAATTAGCAGCTCCAAAACCGGCTACTACTTTCTAATTCCGATCTTTCCATTTTGGACGTCGCCCGCTATGCCATCCTTGATCTGTTTCACAACCTCCCTGAACGCCTCTGCCAGCTCGGCGCCCGACTCACCGGACTTGTTGTCATACAGCGTCGCACTATCCGTTTTCGTCGAGGTTTTGTCATATTCCGATAACACAGCGCCTGTCCTGGCGTCCAGGATCTGAACCTTTAATTCAACGACCGCTTCAATATTGTAAGAAGTGATCCCTAAAAGGAGCAACACTTGGCCAATAATCGGGATGAACTTGATGGGGTTATGGTTTGTCTTCCAGTAAAACCGCTTGATCTCACCCTTGATGACCAAATCTTCCTTGTCACGGCGAGGGGTGAAATCAACGCGGGCGAACATCCCCGAAGATCGAAGATCTTCCAGCACTTTCGAGGTGACCTTTTCATCAATATCAGGGATGGCCTTGGTCACCTCCTTATCGTCCGCGGGCCGGCTGTCAGCGAATTTGTCCATACCTATAACTGCGTCATTCTGCTGCATCGTGTTCAAAGAGGGAACGTAGCGGAAAGGAACGGAACCGTTTAATGTTGAGCAACCCGACACAAGAAATAACCAGCAAAACGCCAATATGGCTCTTTTCATTTTTCACCTGCCCGTAATATCGAAATGATCGTGTAATGAAACAATGACTCTTATTCAGTCAAAAGCCGCGGAACAATAGTCGCGTGCAATCTTGCATAATCAATGAATTTTATCAAGGTCGAAAGTTTTCGCATAGACCTTTCTTTCGAGAGGCAATACTCACTTCAAAGCCAAAGCGAGAGTTATGGATAAGTGGGCACAGTCAGCGCCTCCGTCGAAAGGGTGAAGAATTTCCTCTTGATAAGCGTAGCCCTATTAGTTACAGTGTACATCATTTGTGAGGTGGAACCATGTATCGCTGTGACTTTACGCTTTACGACATGATTGCCCGCAATGCGGGTTCATATCCGGAAAAGATCGCGATCGTGTACGGTGATAACCGCATATCTTTCAGCGCCTATCAAGAACTGTGCGATCAATGTGCCGCCGGCCTCAGCAGTGAGGGCGTTGGCGTCGGCGACCGGATTGCCGTTTTATCGAGCAACAATGACGATTTTCTGATCCTCTGCGGCGCGGCGGCGAAAATTGGCGCCATTGTGGTCCCTGTGAACTACAGGCTGGGTGAAGGAGAGGTTGAATATATCCTCAAAGATTCGGAACCGAAATATATCTTCAGCAGCAAAGAATATAAGGATCTGGGCCGTAAAGCCTCACTGGCAGCAGGCTCTATCAAAAAGCACTATGTCTTCAAAGCAGATAAGAACGAGGGTAATTTCATCCCGTTCTCGACACTCTTGCTGGACGTGAAAATAACAGAATCAGGAGTGGTTTCGGGAAATGACGCCTATATGATCATTCATACAGCCGCCGTGGGTGGAAAGCCGCGAGGTTGTGTGCTGAGCCAGGCGAATATGTTGGCTGCCGGCCTCCAGATGGCCCACATATTTAAACTGTTGAGCAGTGACTGCCACATAGGCACCTTACCCCTCTTCCATATCGGGGGATTTTCCTTTTCCATAGCAGTGATGCATCAGGGGGGAAAGAATGTCATAACGGATCGTTTCGATCCCCCGCTTGTTCTGAAACTAACCGACAAGGAACAGGGCACATTTTGGGGGACATTTCCGCCAATGCTGGCGGCTATTCTTGATGCCCAGGATAAACAGTCCGTTGACACATCGAGTTTGAGGGTAGTCACGGGGATGGACAGCCCGGAGACGATTCAACGCTTTTTGAAAAAAAATCCCCAGGCCGCCTTTTACAGCCTCTATGGCCAAACCGAAGTTATGCCGGTTTCGGGTTGCGATATTGCGGAAAAACCGGGGAGCATCGGGTTGCCGGCGATCATGACGCGGGTGGCCATCTTTGATGGTCTGGATCGGGAAGTTCCCGTGGGAGGGCAAGGAGAGATATGTGTCCGTTCGCCTTCTGTGTTCCTGGGCTATTGGAACCTGGAGGCAGATACAGCCTACACCTTTCGCAACGGCTGGCATCACACGGGCGACCGGGGTTGGATGGACGAGGAAGGCTATCTTTATTACGGCGGACGAAATCCGGAAAAGGAGCTCATCAAACCGGGCGGCGAAAACGTCTATCCGGCGGAAGTGGAAAAAGTCATCCTTAGTCATGGCTGTGTTGAGGAGGTCGCAGTCATCGGCGTTCCCGACCCCGAGTGGGGCGAAGCTGTCCAAGCCGTCTGTGTCCTCAAAAAGGGAAACGAGGTAAGTGCGGCGGAATTGATTGAATTCGTAGCTTCCAAAATTGCCCGCTATAAGAAACCCAAGCACGTCCTTTTTGTCGAGAACCTGCCGAAAACGGCAAGCGGCGAAATCAACCGGGAGGAAGTAAGAAAAATCTACTCGGGAAAGAAACGCCAGTGAGCTCGCAATAAGCAGTGATCCTTACCCAAAGACGTGTACCCCAGTTAATCTTCACATGCTCTCTTTTCGAATCCAATATGGCATTGTCTTAAATGCCCTTCATGATGAGAGCATGGCTATCATTTTCCTCAGAGGCTAAAAATCATTGATCGCATCAATAAGACTCCTGAGCCTGCCGAAGTCTTTGCGGTTGAAGTCTATCACAAGTCGCGGCAGATGGATGATATCCGTATCATCCATTTCAGCTTCCAAAGCCTCGGATGGCGCGATACTGCCCGCGGGCGTAATGATGTCATGAAACCGCTCTTTCAGTTCCCGGATGTTATTGGAGCTTAGCTGAGACGTGAGCCGTATCACGAGCCGGCCGTGCACATAGCGCATGCTGTGATAGCGGCGATAGAAATGTTTGATCTTCTCCACCGCTTCATCCACGGAGCATACCCGTTCGAAGAGAGCAAAGTCTGACCGGCAGATATAGCCGCGAGCCAGCAGCTCTTTCTCGAGGAGCTCAATCAGGTGTATCCAGTAGGAGCAATCCGGATCGTCCACGAGCACGAGCGGCATGGGATTGCGTTTGCCGGTTTGTACCAGGGTGAGCGTCTCCATTGCCTCGTCGAGCGTGCCGAAGCCGCCCGGGAAGAGCGCCACGGCGTCGGCTTCTTTAAGGAACGCGACTTTGCGGTTAAAAAAATATTTGTAAGTGATCTGCCGCGGGTTGCCCTCGATCACGGGATTCGCTTTCTCCTCGAACGGCAGGCGGATGTTCACACCGAAGGAATTCTCGGAGCCGGCCCCCTCGTTTGCAGCCCGCATGATGCCTCCTCCCCCGCCTGTGATGATCATATATCCTGCATCGGTGAGCTTCTTCCCGAAGAGCTTTGCCAGCTCGTATAATGGATCGCCCGGCTCTGTGCGCGCCGAGCCGAAGACCGTGACCTTGCGCACGTTTCGGTAGGGGCCGAAGACCTTGGAAGTGAACCGCATCTCCTTGAGAGTTGAGTTCATGAGCTTGAGGTCTGCGCTCTCGTCGTCCTCCTGCCCGGCTTTGAGTGAGGCGATGATCATCTCGCGGATGTATTCCGGCCTCCGGATGCCCCCGGCGGTCTCCATCAATTGCTCGATGATCTCGTCAACGGGGCCGTTACTTCTGCTGAAATTAATTTTCATGGTTGTTCTGCGCTCCTGTTTGTTGCTGCTGAAATAACTATTATGAATACTAAGCCATCTTTGATTTTTTGTCGAGAAGGAAGAAGGATAATTTCTCTGAGACAGGTGAAGGCTTCAAGCAGGATATTCTTGACGCTTACCGGTGAGGAGAATATTGACGAATGCAGCCGCGGGCGCGAGTCCCACACTGAACAGGAAGTAGCCGTGATAGCCACATCGGGCGTCTACTATTTTTGTAGTCAAAATATAAGACGAAATGGAGGTATCGGTATGAAAAAAAGTTCTGTTTCGATCATGATGTGTGCAGCAATCGTCGCTTTGTCTTTCTTTCTTATCACATCGGCTCCTATAAAGGCACAGCCCACGATGGCAGGCGAAAAAGCGGCTCATCCCCGGATTGCCAAAGCCATTCTTGCCGTTGAGGATGCCATAGCTTACATGAGAGCGGCACCTCACGATTTTGGTGGTCACAAGGCGGCAACCATCGCAGACTGTGAGAAAGCTCTCAAACAGCTCAGAGAAGCTCTCAAATTCAGGGAAATGCAAGACAGAAAGAAAATGAGATAGCAATAGAAATAAAAAGACCTTATCTTCTAAAGGCGGAATAAAATCCGCCTTTTTTTGTTACGTATGGCTTCACGAACTCTTCATTTGAAGAATTTAGGAATATGTGCGATATTAGCAACAGTACTTAGTAACAACCTACAAGAAATGAAAGAGTGAATATGTATCTCCTTGACTATTTCGCAAAAAAGTCACCGCACCTCATTTGGACTATTGCTCTTCTGCTTAATTTGATTGTCGGTGTCATTGATTACTTAACTGGCTACGAAATAAGAATAGAAGTATTTTATTTACTGCCTATCGGTCTTTTGTCCTGGCTTGTCAATAGAAACGCAGGAATTATTATGTCGGTTGTCAGCACGGGAACGACAGTGACTACAAATCTTCTTGCCGGACAAGTTATTCAAAATTATTTGGTTGAATCTTGGAATATTCTTGTCCATTTCGGCTTTTTCATAGTCATTGTCTACCTGATATCCGTGGGAAAAATTATTTCGGATAAGAACAAAGTAATCACAGGTAAACTTCACCTGTTGATGTTCTCTAAATTCAGATCCGCTTTCGCTATCTTTAATAAAAAACAGAGTTTTGTTGATATAACAAAATATGGCTACGAACAATATCAAGACATCGTCATTAATAATGTAGTCGTTAAGAACGCGAGCGGCAATCATTATGATAACGAAACACGTTATAATATCATTCAGAAGGTTTTAAACAAGTATAGTCGGCCCTTCGATATATTGGATATAGGCGCGAGTCAAGGGTACTACTCGTTTAGAGCAGCACATGACTATGACTGTGTGTGCGTGATGATCGAAGGAGACAATCAGGAGTACCCAATGGTGGGCAAGCAACTGCTCGATCTTTGCAAGGCTAACGATTCTCTCGAAAACATTATTCTACTCAACAAACATGTAATCCCGGAAGACCTTCAGAAATTGAGCGAATGTGAATATTTTGATGTCGTTTTAGCCCTAAATATCATTCATTGGTTGGGTTCTCGATGGAAAGAAGTCACCGATGCGATTTTAGACCTGGGAAACAACATCATTATAGAAACTCCTCCTCAGGAGGATTCAGCAAGTCAAGAGGCAAACTTTATAAGGAAATCGATTGAAGAATACTTAGTTTTTCGAAATGCTAAAATTTTGGGGAAGGCCCCACGCCATACTTCCGATGGTAAAATGTCGACGATTTACCTCATTGAATCAGAGAAGACTAAAATAGAAAGGAAGTGCTGGGTCCATCGAAAAAATGTTGATGATCATCACACAATTGTCAGCAGCTACAAATTAAAAACTATTATAAAAAAGCCGCCACGTGTATCTGATTTACAAGTGGACGATTGGAAGCCTGGCATTAATTTAGTGACCTTCTTAATGTATTGTGGCGCCTATCCGTCAAGAGAAAAGATCAAGGCTGCGATTGAGCGCATCCAAGATAATGATCATAATGACTGGACGGTGAATAATATGATTCTGCAAGGTAACAAATTGACTCTGATCGATTGGAACGATCAAATGCATGGCTCTGACGGTGGTAGAAGGTGCTCCTCTAAGGTGTTAAAGGCCCATTTGCGACTTGTTGGTTTAAGAGAGCCCACTAAAATTGAAAGTTACTTCTGGAATCGCCTTACAAGAATTTCTTAGATTAGCCGAAAAGACCCAACTTAACGAAAACATTTCTGTTCGTTCTGAGGCAGCATAAATTGTGATATTTAAAACAATTATCGTTTCAGGGCTGATTTTAGATGTTGCATATTCCAGATGTTAGTTAATATTCACCTTTATATGAAAGACGAGAGTGAACATTATAAAGTGCTGTCGAGGATATCACGCTCATCTTTTCCTTCCTTCTTCATTTGAAGAATTTAGGAATATGTGCGATATTAGCAACAGTACTTAGTAACAACCTACAAGAAATGAAAGAGTGAATATGTATTTCATTGACTATCTCGCAAAAAAGCCAACCCCATTCATTTGGGCTATCGCTCTTTTGCTGAATTTGATTATCGGTATCATTGATTATTTAACGGGTTACGAAATAGGAATGGAAGTATTCTATTTAATTCCTATCGGTATTTTGTCCTGGCTTGTCAATAGAAGAGCAGGAATTATTATGTCGGTTATCAGCATAGCAACGATAATGACTGCAAATCTTTTTGCCGGAAAAGTTATTCAAAATTATTTGATTGAATCTTGGAATATTCTTGTCCATGTCGGTTTTTTCATAGTCGTTGTTTACTTGGTATCTGAGGAGAAAATTATTTCGGATAATAACAAAATACTCATAGACAAACTTCAGCAGTCACTCGATGAGATAAAACACTGAGCGGATTGCTGCCCATGTGTTTTGCCTGTGAGAAAATTCGTGACGATGATGGCTACTGGAAGCAGATAGAAGATTACATCAGTGAATATACGGAGGCAAGATTTAGCCACAGCATTTGTCCGGACTGCAAGGAGAAACTATATCCTGGATTAGGAAAGAACAATTAAACAAGTTTACGGGCGATTATAATGTTTCAATCAATCATCTTCAGTACTCATCGACTAACGACCTTCAACATTAGTAGGTGGTCTTTACCCAATAAAGTGGACACCCAGTTAAGTTTCACATGCTCTCTTTTCGAACTCAACAGGGGAACAATAATTCAGCGCTGAGTGTCTCCTAACCTTGTTATAAAATACTTCGATGTATTCAAAGATGCCCCCCCTGACCTCTCGCCTAGTCCGATATTTCTCAAAGTAAATGAGTTCCGTTTTCAACGTATGAAAGAACGATTCCATTATAGCATTGTCATAACAATTACCCGTCGAACTCATGCTCTGTAAAAAACCGCATTGATCCATCAGATCCCGAAAGGCATAACTTGCGTAATGGAATATCAGACCAGCCTCGGGCTTCCTCACCCTGAGCGCCTTGTCAAGGGCATCAGCAAGAATGCCATGGTTTAACCTGTCACTCATCGACCATCCAACAATCTGCCGGTTGTAAGCATCCAGGATCGCTGCCAGATACATCCAGCCTTCCTTCGTCCAGATAAACGGGTAAGTAGACCGGGGGAATTGCACCCCCAGCCCCTCGCAGAACCGGACGTGAACCTCTCAGCTCATCCGGCTCCCATCATCCAGCCATCGGGGCATACC